>JAYVLF010000001.1:0-5199 GCA_043759615.1 Minisyncoccota bacterium
ATTATCTACTGAGGTCAAAATACGTAACCACCACCATTAACAATATTAAGAGTGAAAAGCCTAAAAGATTTGCTATAGTTTGGAATTTGATATTCATCCTTTTCCTAGTTAACATCTCATAGAGCACAAAAAAGATTCTCCCTCCATCTAGTGCAGGCAGTGGCAAAAGATTAAATACTCCTAGGTTGATAGATATGACTGCCACGAAGAACAGTAGAGGCTCTAACCCCTCTTCACTGGCTTTACCTACCATCTTGGCTATACCTATTGGCCCAGCGATATTGTCCCCGACATTTTCTTTGTTTATGAGTTTGACTACTATATCTCCTAGACCAAATACCGTGAGTTTGATATATCTCATAGTATCTGTAAATCCAGAAGATACAGCTGAGATTAAACTACTCTCTACGAACAAACTCTCACCTGTCGCTAGACCTATACTTTTCTTGTCTTCGAGTATACCGTATACAGCAGAGACTGTACTCTTAACTTTTTCACCTGTTTTGTGTTTTTGAAAGTTGATAGTTATCGGGCTATTTTGATTCTCATAAACAAAAAGTATGACGCTGGTTGCGTTTTTTGGTATTATCGTAGTTTGACCATTTGATATTGATAGTATCTCATCATAGGTAGAAAGTCCTGCCGCTTTTGCTGGACTGTTCTCAGCTACATAGAGAACTCGGAGCTTGCTCTCGCTCGGACTTTCTGTTTTATATTTTGCAAAGTCAGCGTCAAGATAAGTCACAAATCTTTCACCTGAATTTATGTATGTCAGCAAAACAAAGGCCAAAAAGAAATTCATGATCACTCCTGCTGAGAGTACAAATAGCTGAAGATATCGTGGCCTATTTGTAAAAAGCCTAGGATCTTTGTTCTCTAGACTATCATGTTCTTGTTCAAAGTTCTCTCCCGCTATCTTGACATAGCCTCCGACAGGAAGAGCGTTGAAAGCATAAGTAGTCTCACCGATTTTCTTGCCAAATACCCTAGGTGGGAAACCAAAAGCAAATTCGTCCACACGCATCTTTGAGAGCTTGGCCGCAGCAAAATGCCCAAACTCATGCACCATGACTAGGAGTATTATAACAATAAAGAATATCAGAGTAGTTATGATCATAAATCAGATTATTCTATGCCCATGACTTCTTTTTCTTTGTTTGCGAATTGACTCTCTAGTGTATTGTTTGCTCCGTCAACTTGGTTTTGTAGTGCGTCCATATATCTTTTCTTCTCATCTTCTCCATACTCACCAGCCTTTGCTCCATCCTCTATCTCACGCTTTGCTTCTTCACGAGCAGCTCGCACTCTTATCCTTGCTTCTTCTAGTCTCTCTTTGATTATCTTAACATATTGAACCCTTCTCTCTGTAGTTAGTAGTGGGAAGTGTATACGCAGTCCATCACTATCACTAGAAACAGAAAGTCCAAGATCAGCATCATTCACAGCCTTTTCTATATCGCGTATTACAGCTTTATCATATGGAGAAACACGAAGAGTTTTTGCATCTTCTATACTTATCGCTGCTACATGGGATATGTTCATCCAGGAACCGTAGGCTTCGACATTTATATTGTCTAGTACCATCGGAGTCGCGCGTCCAGTTTGCACTGCTCTATACTCACTACCTAACCAGTCAGTAGCTGCTTCTATTTTCGTATCAAAATTTGTAAAGTTATATGACATATGACTGATATTATAGCACAACCTTTGCGAAGTCTGCTATATACTTCTCACTAATACTTCCTCTTTCGGCAGCATTTTCTAGTGCAAGTAGTCTGGACAAACTATCAAAATCCTTGTTTTTTATCAGGGTGTTTTTGATAGCGCTCTTACTATATTCGCCCTTTAGTTTTATGGTTACACATCTAGAAAGTATAGTAGGTAGTAGCGTATTTATCGATTCGGTAAGTATGATAAAAAAAGTATTTTGATTTATCTCTTCTAGCACCTTTAACAATGCATTTTGACCATCAACTCTTGCTACAGAAAACTTTTTATTTATCAAAAGATATCTTTTATCTGTAGAAGTCGTTTTGACATAGTCTATCAATGTACGAGCTTCATCTATTGAGAAATTTATAGTATCTTTATCATTTATCTTCTCAAAGACTTTTAGACTACTACCTGAGACTAATTTTATCTCCCTTATCAAAGCTTGTTTGGTTTCTTCTATGTTCTCACAGAGAATAATACTAGCTTCTGTGTGAATCTTGTCTAAAATATTTTGCATATTTATAATAATTTTAAATTATCTTTTAGCCAAGATACTCTTTTTATAAAAATCTAACTTTTCTAGGGCTACACCTGTTCCTTTAGCAACACAAAACAGTGGGTCGTCAGCGAGAACGGCCTTCACTCCTGTTCTACGCTCTACGAGGTCCGGCAAATGGCGTAATTGAGATGATCCTCCGCTCATAATGATACCATTGTCGATGATGTCACTAGAGAGTTCAGGCGGGGTCTCCTGGAGTACGTCTTTTATGGCTTTGACTATAAGACGCAACTCTTTGTCGAGAGCTTTCACTATTTCATTTGAGCTGATCTCTATGGTTTTTGGTAATCCTGCCACGTAGTCACGTCCTTTTACTTTCATGGTTAACTCTTCTTCTAGTGGGAGAGCTGAGCCTATGGTTATCTTTATCTGTTCGGCCATCTGTTCACCTATAGCTAGATTATAATTTTTTCTTAGATAGTCTACGATAGCTTGATCGAGTTTCCCTCCAGCACACTTTAGACTAGTACTACAAACAATACCTCCGAGAGAAATGACTGCTACGTCAGTAGTTCCTCCACCTATATCTACTATCATCTGACCTTTGGCTTCATCTATCATGATACCGGCACCGATAGCTGCGAGTATAGGCTCCTTGACCACATAGGCGTTCCTAGCGCCAGCATGTATGGTTGCCTCTATCACAGCACGTCTCTCAGTACTAGTGACTCCCGCTGGCACACTCACCATCACATCAGGTTTAAATATCTGCCACTTTGGGAGAGCTGCACGTATATAGTATCTGAGCATCGCTTCAGTTACTCTATAGTCAGCGATAACTCCATCACGCATAGGTCTATAGGCTACGATATCGTCAGGAGTTTTACCTACCATCTCTTTAGCTTTGTTACCGACAGCCAATACCTTTTTATCATATTCACGTATAGCGACCACCGACGGCTCATTCAAAACTATTCCTTTTCCTGGGACGAATACCAAAGTGTTCGCTGTTCCTAGATCTATACCGATTTTAGCTTTGAATATTGACATGCAGGTTTCTTGCTTTAGATTATAACATTTATTTGTGATAAAATACAAACATGAACCTGATAACGGTAATACCTATAATATCCATCAAAAAACTAGGGATACTCAGCTATTTTTCTAGTTTAGAACTCCATATAGGTGACATGGTAGAGATAAATATCAACAATAGGAAACTCGAAGCCATAGTAATGAAAATAGAAGACCTGAAAAATGCAAAACAAGAAATTCGTAGCCAAGATTTTAGCATAAAAAAGATTACAAAAGTAATACATGAGAAAGCTATAGATGAAGAGGTGTTAAAATCTATAGAGGGTGCCGCTTATACGGTCGGGACAAATGTCGCTACGATACTAGACAATCTAATACAAGAGAAAGTTCTAACACAGGCTCTTTTATTCAAAAAAAATAAAAACTCGGAAACCTACTCAGCAGCATTTATGGCACCCACTATATATGCATTAAAAAAGTATTATGAAAATTCAATTCTTGAGAACAAAGTAATTTTCCATAGCGAACTCTCGACAAAGAAACAATTAGAAAATATACAAAAGATAAAGAGTCTCAAAAATGTAAATATATTTTGTACCCCTAGCCTCTTACCGCTAATAAAAGAAAATCTAAAAGAAGTGACCCTATTTGACTCTACTTCTAGATATTATAAGAGCTTTCTCGAAGGACTAGATCTCAAGATATTCCTCGAGAGACTTTTTACCAATTTAGAAGTGAAACTAAATCTGATAGATGAGTTAGCGGGTAGTGATGTGCAAGTAGAATTAGTAGAAATGAATGACAGAGAGTATAAACAAAAGTCTATCTATGTCTCAAATATACTCGGACAAAAGCTAAAAGATACCCTGAAAGCAAACCCAAAATCAAAAGTATTCCTCTATACACAGAGAAAGGGGGCTTATACTAGTATAGTCTGTGAGGACTGCGGGGATCTGTATCATACGGGAGAGATAAAAAGAGAAACTATAGTTGTCAGCGGTACAGATACAAATGATGAGCTCAAGTGTAAGATTTGTGATAGTTATAGACTAAAGACTCTCGGAGTCGGTACTACTGGAGTCTATGATTATCTGATAGAAAATATCGCCAAACTAAACATAGCAAAAGAAAATATCTATCTGATAGATAGTAATATCACCAAAACCAAAACTGCCATAGCAAAAGTTTACAAAGAATTTAGTCAAACTGGTGGCATACTTATCGGCACAGAGCTCGCTGTGCAAATGCTAGAAGACATAGATCTAGTTGGTATCATATCGCTAGACACCCTACTCTCCATACCTGATTACAATCTTGACTATGAGATATATAGATTAGTTTTTAATATGCAAAAGTCTCTGAGGCTAGATACTGAGAACAAAAAAGTTGTATTACAGACCAGAAGAAAACAGAAGATATTTGAGGTAGACTTTTTGGAGAGAGATGATGAGAGTAAAAAGAAACTTCATCTGCCTCCATATTACACACTAGTTTCTTTTGATATGCCGCTAGACTATGAGAAGTTGCCGAGTATATTTGGCAAAGCGAAATATTATGTGAAGAAGTTAAATATAAAAGTAAAAAACAAAAACAAAATTTCTTTTACTTCAGTAAATAGATTCCTAGTAACTCTCGAAAACAAAGACTTCGAAAGTAAGAAAGAGATGATATGTGAAAATCTCTTCTCTTACAATTTAAAAATAAATCCGAGCACTCTCCACTACTAGAGTACACTCGCGCTAGCCACTGAGTCACCTTCACGCATCTTCATCACACGCACCCCTTGGGTATCGCGTCCGAGAGTTGGTATAGATGAGAGCTCTGTCTTTATCACTTGTGATTGACGTGATATAGCGAGTATCTCACTCACTGAGTCATCTACCAGTCTCGCTACTACGAGAGGTCCAGTTTTCTCTGTCACCTTTACGGTTTTGATACCGCTACCACCTCTA
>JAYVLF010000002.1:0-7543 GCA_043759615.1 Minisyncoccota bacterium
TTCTAAGTATCTCTCTGTCGATTTTTAAACCTATCCAAATAACCTCAAAGTCTTTGAACTCATCTATATAGCCTATCTCTTTTATTTTATTATCAGAGCTTTGACTCGCTATCTCTATGGCCCTGATTATTCTTCTTTTATTTTTGATATCGCTGTTATTGTTTAGGATTTTATTATAATAGTCTTCATCTAGAGATTTTAATTTTGTTAAGAGATCATCTAGCTCAAGCTCTTCAAGTTCCTTCCGTAATTTATGATCTGGTTTCACCTCCGAGAACTCTTTTCCATACATGAGAGCATCTATCCAGTGCATAGTACCGCCGACTATTATCGGAGTTTTATCATGAGATACTATTTGTTGTATTGCTGATCTTGCTTCTTTGCGCCAGATTTCTACATTTACTTTATTTTGACCACTATCCTCAGTGAGAGTTTTGACACTAGCTATGTTTAGTCCATAGTGTTTTATATTTTGCATTTCTTCCGATGTGACTTTGCCACTTCCATGATTTAGCTCTGTATAAACTTGTCTCGAGTCAGCAGAAACTATCTCACCATCAATTTCTTTGGCAAGATTTATCGCATAGTCTGTTTTGCCACTAGCTGTGGGACCCACTATGACGTATAGCTTTTTCATGTTTTGATTATAACATGTTATAATGTTTATATAAATATATGCTAAATATCAAAATAAATAAAATAGAAAAGATGGGAGACTTCTTTGGTTTTGGGGGTGGAAACAGAAAAGAAGTTAGATCTGATTTGAGAGACGGCGAAAGGCAGTGGATAGAAGGTGTGTCTAAAGTAAAGATGACAGAAGGTGAAACTATTGAAGAAATCAAAAATCAACATAATAAGATGTTGGAAGCTTTAGCAGAGATACAAAAAGAAAGTAAAAACCCAAAAAAGAGCAATGCCGAAATCTCTAGACTCGATCAAGAAAAGTTCAAAGCACAGAAACGTAGAAATGAGTTAGCCTCCAATCTAGATGAGCACAAGAGAAAAGCTCTTGAAAGTGAATTAAATACTCAGTTTGTAATTTTGAATTAATTCCCACTTTTGTGATATAATATCTAGCATATGACAAATCAAAATATGTGTGGAAGTGAAGAGGCGGGGTGCTGTGGACAGGCTTGTGGAGACTGCCCATGTCAAAATGGCATGGACTGTATGAAGGGTGGATGTGACTGTGAGATGATGGAAGACAATATGTCAGACCTAAATAGACACGCTAGCATAGGAGCTATGGTGGATGATTTTGAACTTGAAGGATTCCAAGATGAGGAGATCAAGAGATACTCTCTATCAGACTATCAAGGCAAATGGGTGGTGCTATTTTTCTATCCTGCTGATTTTACTTTTGTATGTCCTACTGAGTTAGAACAGATGGCAGAGATGTATGAGAAATTCCAAGCTATGAATGCTGAAGTATTATCTATTTCTACTGATACTGTGTGGGTTCACAAAGCTTGGCATGACGCTAGTGACGCTATCAAAAAGGTAAAGTTCCCGATGCTTTCTGACAAGACTCACGAGCTTTGCAAATATTACAACGTACACATAGCAGAAGAAGGTGTCTCACTACGTGGTACATTTATTATCGATCCAGATGGTGTTCTTCGTGGGGTAGAGATCAATGATAACAGCATAGGACGCAATGCAAAAGAGCTATACAGAAAACTCCAAGCTGCTAAGTTCGTACGTGAAAATGGAGGCAATGTTTGTCCTGCATCATGGGAGCCAGGAGATGATACTCTCACCCCAGGACTAGACCTAGTAGGTAAGATCTAAAAGATAAAAAATCCCGCAAGCGTAGCTTGCGGGATTTTGCTTTTCATCCAACTTAAAAACTAGTAGGCCATTTTGGCTGGAATAAAAGGGTGATGCCTATATCCTTCGACACGGATGCAGTTTCTATCTTGCATATACAGCTGGAGAAAACCATCTATATCATCGCATGGAGGCAAGATCAGCTTTGCTTTTGCAGGTAATGCGTCACGACTCATTTGCATTTCACATTGCTTCAGGTGACCTTCAAATCCACTCTCTTGATTTGGCAAGTAAACATGATAATCACCGAGAGTGATACTGAGAATACCCGGCTTCATACCCAGCACTTGCGCTAGCATATGAGTCAGTAGCGCATAGCTAGCGATGTTGAAGGGAACTCCGAGAAACATATCAGCCGAGCGTTGCTTCATGGAGAGATCCAAATACTCTTCTCCATCGATACCATTTCGCACGAAACACTGGAACATCATATGGCAGGGAGGTAGACACATATCATCTTGTTCTGCAGGATTCCAAGCGCTAACCACCGCGTACCTTGCTGTAGGATCTTTTCTTAATTTATCAATAAGGCTTTTTATCTGATCGATTTCCCCACCCCAATTTCTCCACTGAGATCCGTATATACGGCCGCAGTCACCGACAAACCTAGCCTTGCCCGCATCTGCAAACCGTTTCTGGTCAGATGTCCAGATGTTTGTAGCATCAATATCTTTATCATCAATCTGATTCAATCTTTGAAGAGAAAGTCTGTGACCAGTATTTTTACCAGCCTCTAGGAACCAAAGTAATTCGCCGATAATCAATTCATTCTTCACCTTTTTGGTAGAGAGGAGAGGGAATCCTTCTTCCAAGTCAAATTTCATGAGATGGTCAAAGGCAGCTAGAGTGTAGCCATTCCTCACAGCTCTAGGATTGCCTACCATATAGGCATTCATCAAGGCAGTTAGATAGGTTTGGTCAGCAGGATTTGCATTCCAGTTTCCTTTTTCCAATCTTTGTGCACGGGGTACAGATATTTCGTTAGAGTTGGCCATATGTATCTCCAAAAGTTAAAAGAATTCTATCTTCCAGCAGTATCGCTGAGATGAATCTATTTTACTCTCTTTCAAACTTTTTTACAAATTGACCCGTTTTGCTTTTTTCTTTTTTTTATGCTTTAATATAAAAGTCTTTTACAAAATAGAGAAGGAATAAGAATGAGTTTATATTATATTCAGTTAGATGTAAAGCAAAAAGAGGGCGCCACTGAATCTGAAAATGCTGCGGCTCTAGCCAATGTTAAAAGAGGTATGGCAGCAGAAGTTGGTATGAGGTCTGAAGAATTTGATGGCAAAAGGATCTATCTCTCAAAAGAAAAGTTGGACAGATTAATCGAAAAATGTTGGGGTATGTATTTCAACGCATTTGAAAGCACTCCCGAGTCAAAAAAAATTAATCCATACAAATACTCAAGCGTTTCATCAGTTTAAGAAAGATTGTTACCTATTCACACAACCCACCATGGTGGGTTGTTTTTTTATTCATAAAAAGTACCCCTACGATGTAGGGGTACTTGCAAGAAATATTGGTCAATATGAAACCCAGTTACCCAAAGATCTATCTTTGGTCTCAGAGTGTTTTGGTTTAGTAAATTTAGCCATTGGCTTATATTCGTAAAAACCATTCAGGACACAAGATCTGTCCCCACCATTTATTACTATTGGGAATAATGCTCGATAAATATCTCGCAAATCTTTCCATCGGGTAAATTTTAAACTATCAACTAAGCTATTTGCAACCAAAATGTACTTTGTCCCAAATTGTCCGACACGGTGAACTTGGCAGAGGTTTGCTGAGACAACTAGTCTCTGTTCATTTATCTTTGCAAAACCTTTATTCATGATTCTAGCTATCGTCGAGCTGAAGCGATATGCTTCAGCATCATTCTCAGCAAAGAAAATTATCGAGGCTTTGATATCTTCATCATGCCAATAGGTTTTGGTTTTTAGAAAAATGACAGAGTACAACATAATTATTCTCCTGTTGGTTTATATATAGTTCAATGTACGACGAACTATCACAAATTACCACAGTTTATGTTTTAAAGCAAGTTATATTATTTTTGTGCCGGAGGCGGGACTTGAACCCGCACACCTTTCGATAAGCGATTTTGAGTCGCTCGCGTCTACCATTCCGCCACTCCGGCAATTTGATAATGATAGCATAAATGATTATCTTTTTAAAGGAAAGAGTTTTCTTCTCCACAGTTATATTTTTTTAAAAATGCTATAATATAAACATATGGCACAAATGGAAAATGCAATTTATTGGTTAGAATTAGACAAGATAGTCCCAAATCCTTATCAACCTCGTCGAGAGTTCGAAGAGGTGGCCCTAAAAGAGCTCTCAGACTCTATCAAACAATACGGCATACTTCAGCCGCTAGTGGTTAGTCGGATGGAAGAGCAGAAAACTGATGGCAATATCGAAGTGATATATGAACTCATCGCAGGAGAGAGGAGACTACGCGCTAGTCGTATGGCAGGACTTGCTCAGGTGCCATGTATCATCAGAATTGGAGATGATAATAGAGAAAAGTTAGAGCTTGCTATCATCGAGAATGTTGTGCGTTCGGATCTTAACGCTGTAGAGCGTGCTCTAGCTTATCAGAGACTGGCTGATGAGTTCAAACTCTCTTGGACTGATATAGGCAAGAAAGTTAGTAAGAGTCGTGAGTATGTGTCAAACACTGTGCGTATTTTGATGCTACCTCAAGACATACTAGATGCCCTCTCAAAGGGTAAGATAAGTGAGGGCCATACTAGACCACTACTGATGCTCGTAGATAGGCCTGATGAGCAGATGACGCTATTCAAAGAGATGTTACTACGAAAGATGACTGTGCGTGAGGCGGAGGGTATAGCTCGTCGTGTGGCATTTGATAAAGTTCGTAAAAAGAGCACATTCATAACTCCGGAAGTGGTAGAGATGGAAGAGAATTTAGCCGAGAGTCTCGGTACACGCGTGACTATAGAGCCTAGAGAAAAGGGTGGCAAGATAAGTATAGACTACTTCACATATGATGAACTCATGGCTATATCTAGACTGATTAAAAATGCCAGCTTTGAGAAAACTCATATAGGTATGATGGAGTCGATAAAGAATGATCCGATGAATATCGGTGGATATACTCCTGAACCAGTAATCGCCACATCTCATGTAGAAGAAGAAGTTGTGCCTTATGATGTTAATACTAGCGCAGTAGAAGTGATAGAAAAAGCTGAAGATGACAGATCAGGAGAAGAGATAAAAGTTTCGGATAATATAGACAGCACAAAAGACCTCGAAGAAGATATGGATCTTTACGACATGAAGAAGTTTTCTTTATAGTTACTTTACTAGGAACTTGTCTATCATACCACCGTTCTCTTGTAGCCAAGTCCTGATATGTCTCTTGGCGACTGTAGTTTTGCAAAAGCTAATCCATTTACGATTTGGTTTTACTTT
This sequence comes from Minisyncoccota bacterium, assembly GCA_043759615.1. GTDB lineage: Bacteria > Patescibacteriota > Minisyncoccia > Phycocordibacterales > UBA5272 > JAUPVO01. The sequence goes on from JAYVLF010000002.1 coordinate 5,278, forward strand.
GTCACCAGTTTCTATGCGTATCAGGTCATTGTTTTTTAGGACATAATTAAAAGGTACAAGTTTACCATTGGCATAGCTACGTAGTGCTTTGTCACCTATATCAGAGTGTATTTGATATGCAAAGTCGAGCGGAGTTGCTCCCTCTGGTAAGTCTAACACATCACCCTTTGGGGTAAATATAAAAACACGATTATTAAAAAAGTCTTGTCTCAGATTCTTCATGAACTCATCATGACCCTTTACATCCTTTTGCCACTCCAGTAGATCACGGGTCCAGTCTATCTTTTTGTTCTTGATGATATTTTCTATTTCTTTTTTACTCATGTCTTTACCTATCTCTTTGTAGTGAAGATGAGCTGCTATACCAAACTCTGCATCAGCATGCATCTCAGCTGTACGTATTTGTACTTCTATAGTTCCTCCATCACCAGAAAATATAGTGGTATGTAGAGACTTGTAGCCATTTGGTTTTGGTACTGCTATATAGTCTTTGAATCTTCCTGGTACAGGTTTATAAAGACTGTGTATGATGCCGAGAGCTTGATAGCAAGTGGCCACATCTTTTACTATGAGGCGTAGGGCGATCACGTCGTATATCTTAGTTATATCATAGTTATGCTTCTTCAGTTTTTGCCAAAGTGAATATAAGTGTTTTACTCTATGGTCCACATGCTCTATATCAACTTCGAGTATACTGAGCTCTTCACTCATATTCTCAGCTATCTTCTCCAGAGTTTCTTTGCTATTCTTATGATTTTCATTTAATAGATTTATAGTTTTCTTGTATTCATCAGCATAAACATAAGGGAAGCAAGCGTCCTCAAGTTCAGCTTTTAGTCTACCCATACCTAGCCTATCAGCTAGGCGAGCATGTATTTCGAGTGTTTCCATGGCTATTCTTTTTTGTTTGTCTGGTCTGACATGCTCTAGAGTTTGTATATTGTGCAATCTATCACAGAGTTTGATAACCACTACACGGAGATCATCAGACATTGCTATGAAAAACTTTCTCAGACTCTCTACATGCCTCTCTACACCATGATACTTTAGTGTTCCGAGCTTTGTTACTCCTTCGACAAGTTTCACTACCTCGTGACCGATTTTGCCGAGTTTTTGTATTATCACTTCAGCGGGGACTTCGGTGTCTTCGAGCGTATCGTGGAGAAGGCCAGCGCAAAGAGTTTCTACTCCCATCTTTTGTCTGGCGATATTTATCGCAGTAGCTACACAGTGATTAAAATACGGCTCACCACTTTTGCGTAGCTGACCTTCATGAGCTTCTTTGGCAATATCATAAGCTATACCTACTAGAACTTTATCTTTCTCGTCGAGATAGTTTGCTATTTTGAATATTTCTTCTAGGGGAGTATGTAGATGGTTCATAATTTTATATTATCATTTATCTATATCATAATAGCATAATTTTCTCTTACTTTGTCATCTTGTGGGGATTGTGCATCGGACAAGATTTGTTACTACACCTTTCTGGGATAGTTTTTGTCCCTTCTATCATCAGTTCCTGACAAATAGTACAAATATTCCCAGTAGGTTTCGTTTTTACTATATGTTTACAGTCTGGGTAGTTACTACATGAGTAAAATAGTCCAAATCTGCCACGCCTCTCTTCCATTTCTCCTGTAGCACACTTGTTGCATTTTACTCCAGTTAAGTTTTTCTTTTTTTGCTCTTCTGATTGTTCTATGTATTTACATTTTGGGTAGTTGCTACAGGCGACAAACATGCCGAACTTTCCTTCACGCTCCATCAGCTCTCCCTTTTCACATTTTGGACATTTTTTGCCGAGAGTTTTCGGCTCGGCCATCATCTCACCATCTAACTTCCTAGCTCCATCACAATCAGGATAGCGAGCACAAGAGTAAAATGACCCGTTACGAGCGAGTTTCTCCACCATATGACTGTCACACTTTGGACAGAGCATACCCTCTGGGGCTGCGCCGATATTTGTAGCTTTGTCTATGTCCTTCTTACTATCTACATCACCTTTAAATGGTCCATAAAAGTCAGTGAGTGTCTCTAAATATGTCGCATCACCATTTGCGATATCGTCGAGCTTGTTCTCCATGTCAGCAGTGAAGTCATCACTGATGTACTTCTCAAAATGTGTAGACAAGAAATCACTAACCACTTCACCTGTCTGAGTGGCATGAAGAGCTTTGTTTTCTTTTGTCACATATCCACGGTCTTCGATAGTTTTACAGATGCTAGCATAAGTGCTTGGTCGTCCTATTCCTCTCTTTTCGAGTTC
>JAYVLF010000003.1:0-11191 GCA_043759615.1 Minisyncoccota bacterium
CCTGTGGCATTGTGTATAGACACATCCAGTAGTGGATTGCTGATGGCAGCAGTCGCAGCCTCTATAGCACGATTTTCTCCCACACCGCGTCCCATACCAAAGAGAGCAGTACCGCTGTCTTTTAGTATTCTGCGTATATCGCTAAAGTCGAGATTCATCCTTCCTGAGAGTCTGATTATCTCTGAGATACCTTCTACCGCTTGTTTCAAAATCTCATCACACATAGCAAAAGCTTGGGTAACTGTAGTATTCTTATCAACTACAGAAAGTATACGGTCATTTGGCACTATGATCAGTGCATCCACCTCTTTCTCAAGTTCTTCGAGTCCTTGCTCAGCTAGCTTCATACGAGCAGCTCCCTCAAAAAAGAAAGGTTTCGTAGCTACGGCTACAGTTAAGATGCCTTCATTTTTACAAATCTGAGCAACTACTGGAGCTGCACCTGTAAAAGTTCCTCCTCCACATCCTCCAGCGATGAAGACCATATCAGCACCTTTGATGGCGTCTTGTATCTCTTCTTTGGTTTCTTCTGCACTACGGCGTCCCACCTCTGGATCCATACCAGCACCTAGTCCACGAGTGAGGTTCTTGCCTATGTGAATTTTCTTCTCTGCTAGACAATTGTGCAGGTCTTGTGTGTCCGTATTGATCGCTACGAACTCTACACCTTTTAGTTTCGAAGCCACCATGTGATTCAGGGCATTTTTGCCTGAGCCACCTATACCTACTACTTTTATATTTGCTGCTGTCTCAAAATCGGGAGTTACTTTTGCCATGTTGTTTGTTTGTTAAGTTTTTAAAATTTATTTATGTACTTAATATTATATCACAATAAACAACCCGCAACCATTGCGGATTTTGTCCAAACGTGTCAATTAAGGCAAGAATTTCTTCACGAAACCACCAAATCGTATAGTGTATTTTTTTATCGTATCTAGGATGATTTTTGATTCTGTGGTTTCATCTGCAAAGAAACAAGTTCCGTACGCTCTTACAAAATCTAGCTCTTCTAGGACAAATCTATCCTTGTTTATGTTTTTCAAAGCATTACTGATAGGAATCTTCATCTCAAATCTCATATAATACTCTATCTTGGAGAGCCTAGATCCAGCACCAGAGAGTACAGCTCCAGCTGGAAGTAGTTCAGCTCTTTTAACTCTGCTTAGTTCCTCGTTTATCTTTTCTGACAGGAAAGACATCCTAGCTTCGACTATCTCATCATACCTCCTCTTTAGGAACTCCTTGTCACTAGTTCCGATTTTTACTCTTTCAGCTTCAGCTACGTCTATACGGAGTCCGAGTGCTATATCACTAGTTAAACTTTCGCTTCCCATGTTTATCACTGAGCAGAGAAGTGGCGCGCTATTCTCATATACCAAGACTGAGGTGGTCTCACTACCGATATTTATACTAACTGCTCCTATATTCCTTTCTCTGTGCGATAGTGACACTATACTATCTGCCAATGGCCCCGCTATGATGTTTTGTATGTCTATATTAAAATTTTTAAAAGCACTCTCTATGATATCTCTTTGTTTGATATCGTCATATATAAATATATATTTGCTTTCTATTTTGTGTCCACGCATACCTTCTACTGTGCCCATAACTTCTTTCCCATCTATATAGTTCTTGATGGAGATTTTGTGGAGAACATTTTTGTTTTTTAGGTCTGGCAGTTTGGCTTCTATTACTCCTTCTAGCTTTTCTATATCTATCACAGAGATGAGTCCGTCAGCACGAGAGGTGAATACGGATCCTATTCCAGTAATTGAGTTCAATCCCATACCGCCAACAGAAACTATGACACTATTTGGGAAAACCTTTATCTTTTTTGAGATTTTTAGTATCAGCTTTTCTAGCGAGATGATAAACTTTTTCTCATCTATGATCACTCCATGAGAAACTCCCTGTGACTCCTCCTCTGCAAATAGTGTAGGGGTAGGGTATTCGGATATCTCGCATATACAAGCACGAAGAAAACTACTGCCAATATCTATGCCGAGAACAAAGTTTTCTTTTTTATTTGTAGAATTTTTCTGTGTAGTCATGTTCTAGTTTTTCCATAGCTTCTCCGTGATCAACTCCTTTTAAATGTAGCATACCATGCACCACTAGTAAAGTTAAAAACTTGGCATAGCTCATATCAAATTCTTTGTATCCAGCTCTCGCCACACTTCTGCATATGTATATCTCTCCTTCGGTCTCTGATATGGGAAAGGTTAATATATTTGTCGGGTAGTCTTTGTCTCTGTAGGTTTTGTTAAGTTCTTGGGATTTCTTTGGGCTACAGTATATTAGATTTAGATTAAACTTTTTGCCTAGTATCTTTTCTTTAATATTTAAAACAGGCACATTTGGTATTGTGCCTGTTTCACTTACTATTTCTAAATTGTCATATGATTCACGCATCGTTAGTAAGTTAGTATCGGAGTCCTATCTCTTTTTCTTCTTTTCTATCTGAACACCAAGTCTTTTAAGTTTGTTATAGTTCTCAGTTAGCTTTAGTTTCTTTAGTTTACCGCGTTTTACTTTGAGGTCAGAAAGATCACGTTCATTGTAACGGATGCTACGAACACGTGGAAGTACGCCTGATTCCTGAACTTTACGTTGAAATCTTTTTAGTAGCGATACTGCTGGTTCTTCTTTATTTTTTTCTACTTTTACATTAGTTGTTCTCATAGGCTATATATTACCATATTATTTTATATTTTTCAAATATTCGGCTAGAGCCTCTATCTTGACAACATCCTGATGTCTTTCTACCATTTTCCTGACGATAACAGTACCGTCCACCGCCTCTTTTTGTCCAAATATAATACAATACGGTATATTCATCTTTTCTGCCATAGATAACTGTACTCCGAGTGAGTCTTTTGAAAGATTTTGATGTACTGGGACTTTAGCCTTACGAAGTATCTCTATCACGGTGAGTGATTTTAGTTTCGCATCAAAACCTAGCTGTATGAAATAAACCTTCGGTGTTTTTAGTATTCTAGGAGACAGGTCACGACACTCAGGAAATAGCATGATACGCTCAAAGCTCATACCAGTACCAACTGCTGGGACATCCTTTTTTGATCCCATGTCACGAGCTAGTGGATCGTATCTACCACCACCACAGATAGAGATCTCTTTCTCGTTTCCTTTATCATCTACGTCGAGCTTGACTACTTCGAACACAGTCCTGTTATAATAGTTAAATCCACGAACCAGTGTGTGATTTATCCTATAAGAAATATTCATCTCTTCTAGATATTGGAGCACTTCTTTGAAATGTTTCCTAGCATCAGCTGATAGATAGGCTATACTTTGCGGGGCATTTTCTTTGTATTTTTGACACTCTTCTTTTTTGCAGTCGAGTAGACGTAGTGGATTTGTTTTTACTCTCTCAGTACAGTCGCTGCACATGTTCACTACATGTTTCTTATAATAATTTGTCAGGTCTTTTACATATGAGTTACGAGTATCTCTATCTCCCATACTATTAATATCTACGGTGAGATCTTTGAAACCAAACTCCTCTAGTATAGTGTAGAGAGTTCTGATAACTAGAGCATCAGCTATAGATTTCTCTGTACCGAGTATCTCAAGGTTAAACTGTCTAAATTCACGCAATCTTCCACGCTGTGGATTCTCATGACGAAACGTCTGACCATAAGCATAGAGTAGTACTGGCTGAGGTAGAGTCTGCATACCGTTTTCTATGTAGCTCCTCATGATACCTGCTGTGTACTCTGGGCGAAGAGCTATTTTGTCTCCACCTTTAACTGAGAAAGCATACATTTCTTTCTCTACGATATCTGTACCATCTCCGATAGCACTAGTGAACACATCTAACTTCTCGATAACTGGAGTCTCAATGGGTTTAAATCCGTAGTAGCAAGCGATCTCTTGCGCCTTTTCGAACATGCCTTGAAACCTATAATATTCATCACCAATGTGGTCACGAGTTCCCTTTAAACTTGTAGGAACTTCTTTTTTGATGCTCTTTTCTTTTGGTGTTTCGATTGTAGTTTTGGGCATTTTATTTATTGTTATTATAGATTATAAATTATTTTTTATTATTATGCTAGTTTTTATTTTGCATAATCGGCTTTACCTGGGAAAATTCCTGTATTTGGGAATATTCTAACTAGGGCACGACCAGAAATCTGTGAATAATGTATAGGCCCCCAACTACGTGAGTCATAGCTGCCTGCGCGGTTGTCTCCCATCACATAGTATTCGTCGTCTTTTAGGGTATAGTCGCTATATTTGTAGTCATTGTAAGAGCTGCGGGACTCTTCGACATAGCTTTCATTTAGAACCGTCTTCTTACCATCTTTACCGTATATGGTGGTCGCATTACCAGAGACTATCACTCGTTCACCAGGGAAAGCTATGAGTCTTTTGATAAAGTATTTGCCATCTAGCTCGTTGCCTTCCATTTTAAATTTGAAAACTATCACGTCACCTCTCTCTGGTGCGTCAAATTTATAATCAACTTTGTCTATCAGTAGCATGTTGTTGGTCTCTAGTGTAGGCAACATCGATCCACCATCAACTATGAATGGTTGTACTAGGAATACTTGTATAGTGCGAACTATGAGCATCACTGAGATCAGCCATACGAGAAACGTCTGAGGCTTTTCATCATTTTCAAGTATACGTATTTTTATGAGATAATCACGAACATTCTTTTTAAAAATAGCGATGAACAAAGCTAAGAACAAACAGAGTATCAAGCTTATAAAAATTATTGATAAAGGGTTAAATGAGAAGTTGAAAAATTCTGATAACATTAGTGACTATTGTATCATATTTTGTGATATAATAATATCAATACAAAGTCATGTTAAAAAATTATTTACTTTCAAAAAGATTTTTTGTAAAATTTATTATTTTTTTAGTAGTCTTTCTTCATCTTATCTTTGCTTTTCAAAATTATAACTTCTTCTTGGAGTCTCTCAGGTTAGGTTTTGGTTTCGGGGCGGCGTATGGAGAATTGTTCGATGTGCGTAGTACTTTTAATATGTTCACTCTTGGTGTAGCTCTAGTGACTATTGTCCTTTCAGCTTACAATTTTGCTTTATTAGGAGAGTTTCTAAAACAGCAAAAAGCAGTACAAAAAGACAACCTAAAAAGCTCTAGTGGACTTTTTAGTTTTAGTTTAATAATAGCCATCATAGGTACACATTGTCTTAGCTGTACTGCAGCTCTGTTTGGCGGACTTGTGAGTCTCTCTACCATATCCTTTTTACCATTTGCCGGTAAAGAGATCGGTATTGCTGGGATTATTTTGCTTCTATTGAGTGCGAGGGGAATCAGTAACAAAGTTAATAATCCTTACGTCTGTTAATATCATGTCAGCACACAGTCATAGCGAAGGACTCGCCACAGAACTCAAGATAGTAATCGCAATATTACTCATCGCTCTAGTCTATCAACTTTTCCCACTTTCTTTTAACTTTGGCTCTGAGAACGGTAATAGTAAAGTTATAACTCTCGGCAGTGGACTCGACAATCTAAACACAGAAGATGGAGGATATCAAGTAACTCGTATAGTTGATGGGGATACTATTGAGGTTATTCGCGACGGAGAGATCACAAAAGTAAGACTGCTCGGTATCAATACTCCTGAATCGGTAGGTGATAGAGATTATGAGTGCTTTGGTAAAGAGGCGAGCACATACGCTTCTTCGATATTAAAAAATCAAATAGTAAAATTAGAAACTGATGATTCACAAGACAAATATGATAAATATGGAAGGCTTTTGGCTTATGTTTATCTGCTAGATAATCAGATGGCAAATAGGAAATTGATAGCTGAAGGTTATGCTTATGAATATACATATGATGCACCATACAAGTATCAAGATGATTTCAAGGCTTTGCAAAGTTTTTCCCAGAGAGAGTCTCGTGGTCTGTGGGCGAAGGATACATGCAACGGTGAGAAAAGTTTAGCAAATTAATCATAATCATAGTATAATAATCCCATGTCATCAGGAATACCAAGCAGAATCAGTGGAGCCATCAAAACTATATTTTATTGGATACTCGCGGCCATAGTCATCTTGATAATTATCAGACTTTTTGCTGGATTCCTCCCACACAATAGTCTGATAGATGAAAATGGTAATCTGATAAGTAAGAGTACCACTACAGAAAAGAAAAAGGATGGTAAATGGTTCCCGACACCAGGGAGTGCTACAGGTTCACTCTTAAATGCGAGCGGCACCATAACCAAACCCATAATATTTGAGTACAAAGATGGAGAAGGTAAAAATAGTTATCAGTACAGCTACGGCACAACTACATACTACGCTACTAGTTCATACAAAAATTATAAATAATTTTAAATATATAAATAAAAAATCGCACAGCTTTTACTGTGCGATTTGTTTCAAATGTTATAACCGATCTCTCGCAAATCATCAGGATCTGCGCCGCGAGTCAGCTCAGCTTTCACGGTATCATTATAAAGTTGCCAGTCAATTTGATTTTTTTCGCGTTCAAGTTTGTGTGCTGTGGCAACTTTTTCAAGTTTAGGGAGAAGCTTTTTTGCTATTGGTTTGTATTGCTCGGTCCGAGTATATACTTCATAATGTGCGGCATTTGTACCCAAATGTTTCAGGTGTGAGTGGCCGGTTATTTCTGTGTAGACGGTATGTAGAGCAGCAGCAGCATCAAAATTATTTTCTGCAATAAGCCGCTTTGCTTTGTGTAGTATTTCAGCATAGCTGACTGAGTACTGCCTGTGAGCTTTTTCAGATATTAGTTTTGAACCCTTCAAAAAGAGGGTGTTCAGGTCTGGTCGTTTGGCCATTTAGATCCTCCTAACAAAGAGCAAAATTACTCTTCTTTATTGTATCACTACTTTAGTATTTCGTCAATGACACTTTTAACCATTGCTCCGTCAGCGTTTGATCCGATTGCCTTGATTATTGATCCAGTTATCTGTCCCATCTTGGTCTTGTCTATCTCACCCATTTCTGTGATTTTGTTCTGTACGAAAGCTATTATTTCCTCACGAGTCATCTGGGCTGGTATTAGGGTTTCTAGTACGGCTAGTTCTGCTTTCTCATCATCTGCGAGGTCGGCGCGGCCTCCAGTTATGAATTGCTCTATGCTGTCTTTACGCTGTTTTATAAGTTTCTTGATCACCCGAATACAGTCTTCCTCAGTCATTGGGTCAGTTGGGGTGATACCTCTAGCTACCAGATCATTTGTAAAGGCAGCAGTTACTCCGCGAAGAGTCATGACTTTTGTCGTCTCCTTTGCCATCATAGCTGCTTTTAATTGTGCTTTTATTGTGTCTTGCATATGCGTAGCATTATATCATATATATTAGAAATAAAAAAAGCCCTGATTATTATTTAAAATAATCAGGACCGGTGTTTGGTTTTGTTCGAACCTTTTGTTAGAGACGTACACCATCAATTCTCAGCCCGACGTGAGATTGATACGCCTCTGCTCCTTTTAAGGAGCGAGCGATCTCAGTTTGTTTTTCATGACAGACCTTTCAGGTCAAATGTTTCTTTTGGCGCGGCCGCAAATCAGTTTGCGATGCCCAGGCCGGCAGTTTGATTGGTGAAAAACTCTTGATGACCAGCGACAGGAGGTGAGTTTGATTGGCGAATTTGCTTCTGATGCATTTTTCTTTTCTCCAAAAAGTTTATATAAAGGGCGAAGGTGACTTTGAAATATGAGGAACTGAATCTTTTTACTATCGAACTACACCTCTGTAGCTACGCAGTTATATTTCCTAATCACTCTCGTAGTATAGCAGACTAGAAACTATTTGTCAAGTGGTAATCTGAAAGAGTATTTTTATGATATAATAATCGATAACAATATGGATACAAATATAATATACACAGCCTTTGGCATAGTCACCACGATAGTCTTGTTTTTACTGGTTTTTATACTGATAAAACTATCAAAATCTGGCGATAGTAGCCTCTCCGTGGCTGATGATATGTACGATCTGAATAGTAAGCTAAATGAACAGTTAAAATATCTAAAAGATGAACTGCGTGACACAGCGAGAAATATAGACAGCAAACTACATGAACATCAGCGTGACATGAATACAAATGTGAAAGATCAGTTTTCTGAGTCTCAGAAGTTAATTGGCCAGATTACTCGTGAGTTAACTGAGGTCAAAGAGGGTAACAAGCAAGTGTTCTCTATGACTGAGCAACTCAGCAATCTTGAGAAAGTTCTGACAAATCAAAAGCAAAGAGGTAACTGGGGTGAATCATCTCTAGAGCTGATACTTTCAAATATCATCGGTGGCAACTATGAGATGCAGCATTATTTTGAAAATGGTGAAGCTGTGGATGCGGTGGTTAAGATCAAAGATAAGTTTTTGCCTATAGATAGTAAGTTCTCACTAGACAACTATCAACGCTGTATAGACGCAGAGACAGATGAGGATAAGAAGTACTATGCAGAGGAATTTAAAAAAGACATGAAGCTACGTATCACAGAGACCGCCAAGTATATACGTGAAAAAGAAGATACATTACCTATCGCTTTTATGTTTATCCCATCTGAAGCTATATATTATGATTTACTAGCAGGTGAAAATAGTAGACTAAAAATAAACACACAAAAGTTGATAGAGTATGCTCAGAGTCAAAAGGTGTTCATCGTCTCACCGACGTCCATACTCGCGTATCTTCATCTTGTGCTCTCAGGTATAAAAGCTTTTACCATAGAGGAAGGTGCAAAGCAAATACAAAAGAGAGTAGAAGAACTCAGCAAGCATATAGATGCATATGAGGAGTATTATAAAAAACTAGGCAACACTCTCTCGACCACAGTGAACCATTATAATAGTGGCTACAAGGAACTCAAGAAAATAGATAAAGATGTGTACAAGATAACCGAAGGTGTGAGCGGCGGGAACATGGAAACTCTGGCAATAGATAAACCAAACACAAGTGACGAGGAGTAGGTGGCTGGTTATTGCATAAATATAAATTTTGTAGTATAATAGTCAAACTATGGATTTTAAAGTAATAAAAACAGGAGGAAAACAATATATCGCTAAATCAGGAAGAGATCTTCGCATCGAGAAGCTTGGAGACGGCATGAATGTCGGAGACAAGATCTCTTTCGATGAGGTTTTACTTGAGAATGTGGGAGGAAAGGTAACTATAGGTATGCCGATGATAACAGGAGCAAAAGTGATGGCAACTATCAAAGAGATCACTAGAGACGCTACTATTCATGTTATCAAATACATGCCAAAGAGTAGATACTACAAGAAAAATGGTCACAGACAACCAAAAATGGTTGTGACTATCGACTAGTTAGTCTACGTTAAGTGAAATAAAAGCGCGGGGCTTCGCCCCGCGCTTTTATTGTGTTATAATATCCCCCATATGATAAAAAACTTTTTGATGAAGCAGGCTTTTAAAATCGGGTCCAAAAATATGCCAAAAGACCAGCAAGAAATGATGATGAGGATAATAGAAAAAAAGCCAGAACTATTTGAAAATATCGCCAAAGAGATAAAATCTCTGACAGATGCAGGCAAGCCTGAGATGTATGCGAGTTTCGAAGTGATGCAAAAGCATCAAATGGAAATAGCAAAACTTCTCCAAGGTGAAGATATAGAAAAGATAAAACAAATAGCAAAGGATCAGCTCTCAGCAAATTAACACTATGTCACTATCAATCGGAATTGTCGGCTTACCAAATGTAGGCAAAAGCACACTGTTCAACGCTCTGACAAAGAACAGTGTCCCCGCAGAAAACTATCCATTTTGTACTATCGATCCATCGGTAGGGATAGTCGCTGTGCCTGATGAGAGACTTTATGCACTTTCAAAATTATCAAATACAAAAAAGATAGTACCAGCAATAGTAGAGTTCGTGGATATAGCAGGACTCGTAAAGGGCGCTGCTGACGGTGAAGGACTCGGAAACAAATTCCTCTCTCACATACGTGAAACTGACGCCATAGCTGAGGTGGTGCGTATATTTGAAGATGATAAAGTTATGCATGTGGCTGGCGGTGTAGATCCGCTATTTGATATTGAGATCATAAACAATGAGCTCATACTTGCTGACATAGAAACTTGCAAGAAAAGAAAAGACACTATACAAAAAGACGTAAAAAAGGGAGACAAGAATGCTCTAGTCCTAGAGTCTGCAATAGTAAAGTTGTTAGATACGCTGACAAATCATAAACTTGCAAATAGCTGTGATCTCACAGATGATGAGAGGGTACAGAGTAGAGACCTACACCTGATCACTAGCAAAAAGTTTCTTTATGTTCTAAACAAAAAGACCGGAGCCAAGAATCTCGATGAATCCAGTGATCCTTCTGGTGACCCTAGATATGTGAAGCTGTTAGAATTTTTCAAAGAGAATAATTTTGAATACTGTGTTGTTGATGCCAAGATAGAAGATGAGCTAAAGGACTTTGAGGGTGATGAGAAAGATATGATGCGTGGCGAGATGGGTGCACATGATGACGGTATCAAGACTCTTATCACTGCGGGCTACAAGTTACTCGGTCTCGAAGTGTACTTCACTACAGGAGAAGCTGAGACTAGAGCTTGGACTATCAAGAAGGGTAGTAGTGCGCCTGTTGCTGGACAAGCCATACATACAGACTTCAAAGATAAGTTCATCAGGGCTGAAGTAGTTCACTGTAGTGATCTTTTGCGTGAAGGAGGATTTGCTGAGTGTAAGGCAAAGGGGCTCATGCGTACAGAGGGTCGTGACTATATAGTAAAAGATGGTGACGTGATGGAGTTCAAAGTTTAACTCTGTGATATAATATTAAACATATGCAAGATACACAAAATCAGACACAAAATATGGACGAGCAGATAGGCTATGAGAAAAATTTATTCGTCTTACCGTTTGATCATAGAGCTGGATTTGCAAAGAAGCTTTTTGGTTTTGATGAGCCGTATAGTGTCGAAGCTATAGAGAAAGTTTCTGACTGTAAAGATATCATCTACCAGGCTATATGGCGTGCTATAGAGCTCGGTGTGCCAAAGGATAGTAGTGCGATACTCGTGGATGAGGTATTCGGTACTGAGGTACTAGAGGATGCTAGTAAGAAAGATATGATAATCTTACAGACTACAGAAAAGAGCGGACAAGATGAACTGGCTCTTGAGTATGGGGATGAGTATATCTCTCATCTGAAAAAGTATAATGCCACCTTTGCAAAGGTGCTGGT
>JAYVLF010000004.1:0-27832 GCA_043759615.1 Minisyncoccota bacterium
GCGAAACGCTTCGCGTTTCGCCCCACAGTAACTATCATGTTAACCTCACTCCCGATATACCACTATCGCTCCAGATGAGAAGAAGTGGTCATGTCCCAAACGAATATTGAAGATTTCGTCTTTTTGAGCAAAAAAAGCCGGAGTAGTTAGTAAAGCTTTGTAAGAAAATGGAGCATGGTGGTGATAAAGCTGATGATCTATCATGACACCGATATTTACAGACTTGCCCCACCCCCACAATTTAAAAACATTATCTGGATCAGAAAAAGTCTGATTATTCCCAGGTGGTATTTTATGCAAGTACTTAGCGATAATGATCGGATCACCTGATTGTAAATCCTGAGTAACTAGAGCTGAATACTCTGAGAGCTCTCCCTCACTCAGCTCACAAAGAGCAGGCCTATCCAAATGTCTCAAAATTATTGCGTACATTTTATTACTCCTAACTTAAATTTAAAGAACCTTTCTCACACTAACACAAAATTATAATCTTAGCAAGGTTGAATCTAGTGAGATTTTTCTCCACTCGGAACTAGCAATGAGTAGTACACAGTGATTAGCGCGGTGAATACCACAGCCTGCACCACCCCGACAAGTATCCCCATACCCATCCATATAGCTGGTACTCCTACGGCAACTGCGCCGAGGAGTATCACCATCAAAACCTCATGAGCAAACATGTTACCAAATAGACGTAGTGAGAGCGAGATGACTTTTGCGACTTCACCGATAATCTCTATCAATCCTACAAAGAAATTCACTATGCCAAGTGAGCCCTCGCCTACACTCTTTTTAAACCCTTTCACCACTTTGTCTATTTGGACAAAGTGAGACAGATGATGCAGTACACCGTTTTCGGTGATACTAACTATATGCACTACTACTACAGCAGCCAAGGCTAGAGCAAAGGTAGTATTAAAGTCCGCTGTAGCAGCAGAAAACAATGGATGACCATGAAAAGTGATAGAGGTTAATCCAGGTACTAGTGAAATGAGATTTGAGAAAAGTATAAAAAAGAAAACAGAGCCCACATATGGAAGTATAGTTATCGCCTTTTTCTTATCACCGACAATTTGTCCCACAAACTCCACCAGCCATTCTATTAACATCTCCACTGACCCTTGGATTCTATTTGGTATCAATTTATATTTGCTAACAAAATAAGCTAGGCTCGCGAACACCAGCACAGCCAAGAATGCCATCATAGTGCTAGAAGTTATAGTGAGTATACCAAAATCAAAAACCTTGTGACTCTCTAGTCCAGGTATCTCTTCTGCTGCTTTTAATAGGTGTAATATACTTTCCATATCTGTTTATCGTTTTTTGTATCAATCGGAATTATAACACAAAACTAAAATCCTGGCATCTTGTCGATTTTCTTTTTATAAATAAACATTACTATGGCTCCAAAAAGTATTGTTGTTAGGATCACTGCAAATTTATACTTAACCCATATATGAGGTGAAAAGTTGTGTCTTACATACTCATTGCAAACACCAAAAGATAGTAAAAGTATCCCCCACATATAAGAAAGATTCGTCCAGTCTTTATCGGAGAGAGTAAAAACATGACTGAAAAAAACTTTTATGATAGGCTTTTTGAAAACTATCGCAGAGCTCAGTATGGCTAGACCCATCACCATGTCATAAATACTATCTCTCAATTGGATGAAGTGTGGATTATGATTGTGTATGGTCAGAAAACCGAATAGGGTAGTTTCGAGACATATGATAAGGGCAAGAAAAGGTATTCTCTTTTGCTTCAAAAAGGTAAAAAATGTAAGGGAGATGGTTGTGAATACTAAGACAAAAGTAGCGGTGAAGAAGTTATGGGATAGCTCAAAAGTAAAAGCAAAGGCGAACACAGGAAGAAAATCTGACAGAGCTTTTACCATCATATTCAGATAGTTAAGATATTTTTTCGTGTTCATAGTTTTATAGTGTATAATGATAACATATTATGCAAGAAAAAAATATTAAAAATAAATTAACAACTAGTGTTTCTATCATCATCGGATCACTAATCATAGGGATATTCATACTTACTGGACTATTTTTAACAAAGGGAAAGACGACCAATGAAGCTTTTGTGGACCCAGACAGTGTTTTCTCTGGGAGAGAGTTTAAGGTTGAAGAGTTAGTAGCAGGAAACCCAAATAGTAAAGTTGTTTTCGCAGAGTATTCAGATCTAGAGTGTCCATTTTGCAAAGAACTTCAAACAAAAACCATGAAGAACATACAGACAAAGTATTCTGATACTGTAGCATTTAACTATAGGCACTTTCCTCTAGCATTTCACACTCTTGCACCAAAAGAGTCAGAGGCATCTCTTTGCGTCAGAGAACAAAGCCAGGAAAACTACAAGAAATTCCTAGACAAGATCTATGAGATAACCAGAGGAAACAATACACTGAACCCAGAGGATCTCGGAGTCACAGCAAAATTGCTCGGCACTGACATGATAAAATGGAATGCTTGCATGAAAAATTCTACCTATGCTGACTATGTGCAGAGTGACATAAAAGATGGACTAGAAGCAGGCGTTGATGCTACCCCAAACATGTTCGTTCTTATCAGACAATCTGATGGATCTTACAAGATAGTGACGAAGATAGCTGGAGCTAGGGACGAGAAATATATTTCTAAAGTTCTTGACCAAGCGATAAAGATGGCAAAGTAAAATAATAAAAATACTGAAGTTAATCTTCAGTATTTTGTATTATAAACCAAGTTCTAACTTTAAGTTTTCTGGACACTCCCAGGGTGGGTCAAATGACAGCTCCACGTTAGCGTCTCCTTTGCCTAGCTCTAGTATCTTAGTCTCCACATCCTGTATCAGCTGGTCTGCAAATGGACACATAGGTGAAGTGAGAGTCATGATTACTTTTATATATTCATAGCTATCAAAGTCCGGGAAGTATTCACCAAATTCTAAATCACGAAAAAGACCAAGATCTACGATATTAAGATCTAACTCTGGATCGAGAACTTCTTTTAACTTCTCTATTACTATTTCTCTTGTAAGCATATGATTTTATCTTTTATGGTGTATCTTTTTGTAATATTTAAACTTTGAACGTTTGCATTGTGGCTGGTGATGAGTATACTTGTGCCTTTCTTTGCGAGATCATTTATAACTTTGTAAACTTTATTCACCGCGTCTTTGTCTACTCCACTATCTGGCTCATCCATGAATACATATGCTGGTACTAGAGCAAGTATGTGGAGGAGCTCTGCCTGCTTCTTTTCCCCACCAGAAAATCCAACATTGGTATCTCTAGAAAGCAAAGATTTATCGAGGTCGTATATATCACATTTCTCTTCTAGGAAATTTTTTAGTTCTACTATACTCTTTTTCTTTTCATCTTTATTTATGTTTTCATAAGCTCTATAAAGAAACTTGATAGTAGAAACTCCGGCTATCTCTGGAGCGTGCTGAAGAGCTAAATATAGACCACCTCTTGCTATCTCGTGAGTGTCTAACTCTATTATATTTCTGTCGTCCAAAACGACTTCACCTTCTGAGATACTATATTTTGGATTCTTAAATATCGCATTTAGAAGTGAGCTCTTACCTGAACCATTTACCCCCTCTAGGAGAATTATATCTCCAGCACTCATGTCAAAATTAGCATTCTCAATTATGCTTTTACTTTCTATATCCTCAGTTAATTTTATTTTTAAATTTTTAATTTGTAACATATTGTTATTCTCTATTTGTATTCTATTTTAGATCTTCTTAACTGCCTCTTCTAGAGCATTATAGCACAATAGTGCGCAACCAACTCTAGCTGGGGTTATCTTAATTCCGAGCATTTTGTAGACGTCTCCTGGCATCACCATATTTAGCTCATGGATAGTTTTACCGATGACAAACTCTGCCATCATACTCATACCTGCTTGGGATATCGCACAGCCCTCACCAGTAAAGGATGCTTTGGATACCAGATCACCTTCTATTCTCATATAAAGTTTACCAGAGTCTCCACAACTTGGGTTTTTCCCATCACCAACACAAGTACAATCTTCTAATACGTATTTGTGTTTTAGGCTTGCTGCAGCTTCGAGTATTTGTTCTTGATATAATTCCTCATCCATATTGACAAGTTCATTATAACATAATATAATGATTTTGGAAATAATTCCGTACACAGGAGAAATAAATGGTAACCCCATTCCCAATGACAGTTAGGGCTCTGCTTGAAGTCGTAAAAAAATATGAAGGCAGGTCAGTAAAGTTTGCGCGTAGCATGCGCATAGAGCTGGAGGTCGCAGTTGAGCGAAATTGTCCTCAATGTAAAGCTGCTTTACAAAAGCTGCGTGAACATCTAATTAGTCTATCTTGGAAAAAAGACCCTCAGCTACGTTTAGCTGTAGCGGCAGTTGAAGATGTTGAAGCCAGCTTTAGTAGCTAAAAAATAAGTGCGTCCATAAGGCCCTCTCTGAGGGCCTTATTTTTTGAAAACCTCTAACACCTTTTTCAAACTATTTATCAAAACATCCACATCAGATTTATCATTGTAAATATAAAAACTAGCGCGTGATAGAGCCGGTAAAGCATAATGTCTCATGAGCGGCTGAGCACAATGATGTCCTGCACGCACACAAACAGAGTCTCTGGCCAGCACTTCAGCTACATCATGTGGATGTATACCGATCACCTCAAATGATACGATACCGGCATTAACCTCTGTCTCAGCCGCATATACTTTTATCTTACCTTCAAAATTCTTTATAAGTTCTTCTTTTGCATACTCTACTATTTCTTTTACATAATCATGTATATTTGAAAGTCCTATAGCCTCACAATAGTCTATAGCTGCTCCAGAGGCTATCACGTCTGCAATGCTGGCAGTGCCAGCTTCGAACACTTTCACATCGCTCCTATATGTGCTACTCTCATCACTAACCTCAAAGACCATACCTCCCCCAAAATTTACTGGTGACATAGTGCGAGAATAATTCCTATCTAAATATAGCACTCCGACTCCCGTAGGGCCACACATCTTGTGCGGGGAAAAGTACCCAGCATGTATACCGAGATCTTTGACGTCTATATCGATATGCCCCGCTGCTGAAGTCATATCGCTCACAAGAAAAGCCTTAACCTTTTTCACCTCTTCGCCCATCTTTCTTATATCAAATATCTCACCTGTCACGTTCGATACTAGTGGATGAGAAACTAGTAAGGTCTTTTCATTTATACTGCTGAGAAATTTCTCAAAATACTTTTGACTATTTTCTCTACTCTCTACATTTTCATCTGGAGTTATTATTTTTATTTTCAAATTATTCCTCTTTGCATACTCTTGTAGCGGCACTAGATCTGAGTGATGCGCATATACACTCGCGAGTATCTCGTCCTTTTCTAGGTATAAATTAACACCGGAACTATTTTTATAGTCTTGCATATGTTTCTCTATCAGATTTACTAGCATGTTGCTAGATGCTGTACTCCCAGAAGTAAAAATAATATCTTCTGTATCTGCTCCGATAAATTTCGCTGTCTTCTCACGTACTGCATCATACTCACTAGTCGCATCTATCGCAGTTTTGTATAGACCTCTATCAATATTACTCCTATACTCTTCATAGTACTCTATCAGTTTGTCTGTCACCATCTTTGGAGTGAGCGAGCTAGCCGCAGAATCGAGATATGTCAAAACAGAATTATCTTTATTTTTATAATTCTCAAATATCTTAAAATCTTTCTTTTGGTTTTGCATACTATTGACAAACATTATACATTGTATTTATATTTTATGCAAATAAAACAATAACTAAGTTAGGTGCTACTTATTCAAAAACCCATCTATGATCATATCTTTGGCTGTGATTTTGTCTAATCCATGTATAGCACTATACCAGACGAGACTCTTGTCTACTCCACCGATACTCGCAGCATGTGTAGTTGGCATTTCTTTTGAGTTTATATCTAGTGCTGGCACTACATCTATCTCAGCATCAACACTATCTAGTATAAACTTTGCTGTCTGTGATCCGGAACCACTCGCAAGAGGTCCACATACTAGGTCTGATCTATAGATAATCTTACTAGAGTCTCTAGCCACAGCTTTGAATATTATATTTACTTTTGTGTTCTTATGATTGTTGGTGACTACATGATAAATATCATAAACATTTTGACCTACGGCTTCACCTATACACAATATATTTATATTTAAATTATCTTTTCTGGTGATGATATTAAAATGATTCAGTCCGACATTCATATCATGCTTCATGTTAATATCAAAATCCGCCATGATAACTTGCATAGCCCCATGTATATCAGCTTCTCCATGAGGAGTGCTTACTTTGAGTGAATAATTTGTGTCTCTATTTACTTCTTTTGTTTTTTTGAAAAATCCTAGCATATATTTTTATGATTATCCTTTCATCTCTAGCTCGACTAGCCTGTTGAACTCTACAGCATACTCCATCGGAAGAGCTTTTATTATATCTTTTACGAACCCTCCAACTATCAGTCTATAGGCATCATCTGCGGTATATCCATGATTTTGAAGATAAAATAGTTCAGCATCACCTATCTTACCCACTGTCGCTTCATGCACAACCTCACTCTCAAGATTTTGTATTTTGTTTGTTGGCAATGTCACACTGACACTCTCATCATCCAGGATGAGGGCATCACACCCCACAAAACTAATACTATTCTCAGCTGACTTCGCCACTTGAACAAAACCTCTATATATAGAAACCCCACCTTCCTGAGAAACACTTTTGCTACGCATCACACTTTTTGTGTTCTTTCCTATGTGTATGACTTTACTTCCAGTATCTTGTACTTGACCATTACCAGCAAAAACTATACCCATAGCTTCATTTTTACTATTGTCTCCTATTAAAATCGAAGTAGGATAAAGCATGGTCACAGCAGAGCCCATATTACCATTTATCCATTTCATATTTGCATTCTCATAGACTAGAGCTTTTTTAGTATTTAAATTATAAGTATTCTTACTCCAATTCTCCACGCTGATATATTTTGCTGTAGCATTTTTCTTTACTATCACTTCTACACATCCAGCGTGCAGTGATGAGGCAGTGTACTTCGGAGCACTACACCCCTCGATGTACTCTACACTAGCACCCTCATCCACGATGATGAGGGTGTGTTCAAATTGCCCTGCGCTCGGTGCATTCATACGGAAGTATGCCTGTAGTGGCATAGAAACTTTTACTCCAGCTGGCACGTAGATAAATGTCCCTCCGCTCCAAACAGCACCGTGGAGCATAGTAAAAGCGTGATCTTTTGCTGGGACACAGTCACTCATAAAATATTTCTTTACGAGATCTGGATACTCATGCACAGCTGTATCCATGTTTTCAAATACGACTCCCTGCTTTTTTAGTGAGTCTTTTATCTTATGATAAACTATACCACTATCGTACTGAGCTCCTACTCCACCCAGATACTCATGTTCAGCTTTTGGTATACCAAGTTTATCAAAAGTATCTTTTATCTCTTGGGGTACTTCTGCCCAAGAGCTCTTTTCTGTAGTATTTGGATCAGTGTAAAATGAGATATTGGCCAGATCTAGGCCTGAAAGATCTGGCCCCCAGCTTGGTAATTTAGCATTATCAAAAAGTTCAAAAGCTGCCAATCTCTTCTCGAGCATCCACTCAGGCTCACCCTTACTCTTGCTGATAGACATAACAAAATCTTTAGAGAGTATCCCCTTTAGACTTTTACCATAACTCTTGTGTCTAGTTTCGCTTTTATGATTTGACATTTGTTAGATTTTATTATAACAAATAGTTCGCTATTTTACAAATATATGATATCATGATATAGATGCAAGTAACTTGCATTTAATCTTACAATCAATCTTATATGGAAGTATTCATGGAAACATTAACTGGATTATCAAAATACTGGGAAATGCTCCTCTTAACAAGCATGTTACCTTTGGCTTCTTTTGCTGTTGTATTTCTTCGTAGAGATTTGGTCAGAGGTAAAGTAAAAGCTTTTTTCCTCATTTTAGGATTCATATTACTCTCTTATGCCGTGTATAGTGATATTGCTGAGCATTATGGAAAAATAGGGTTATTGGAGATTTCTGCAGCTTCTGTAGCAGCCTTGATAACTTATTTTATTCTTGGTTTTGCACACAAGCACAATAATCATAAGGACGATATACGTGCTATAGTTCTAGCAGAATTTTTACACAGCTGTCTAGATGGAGCTGTTATCGGTATGGCATACTTTGTAAATCCACTCTTTGGCTATGGGACATTCCTCGCCATATTATCACATGAAGCTCCTAAAATAATTGGAACAATCATATTGATAAGATCCTTAACGAGTAGTACTTTGAAAGCCATAAAATACTCTCTTATCTGCCAGGCTGGGGTGCCTTTAGTCTCAGTCCTAGTTTTTACTTTTGGTAAAAATATAAATGGTGAGTGGACACATGCTGTAGAGTTCGCTGGTATGGCAACTATTGTTGTTATACTTTTACGTATAGCTTTACACTCATATACTCATCGCGGACACGCTCACGATTAGGTTAATATAAAAAAATAAACACCTCCAAAGCCAATGCTTTAGAGGTGTTTTACTAGGACTATCTAAATAGAATCAGTGCCATCTGGGTTTGTGTTGACAGCAGCAAGTTGAATCTTTAACTCATGTTCTACTGTCAGTGATCCATCACTTATTTGACAACCATTGCAGCAGATATTTGCAAATTGCAAATTCGGAATGCCCACAATTTTTCCAATTTCAGAAGATACGAGGCGACTTGCCACTTTATCCCCCAACACATCATGCACCCACACAGCCATTTTGCTTTTGCCGTCACTGTGAGTTACGCGATAGTTTCCATTTCCAGCCTTTTTCTTTATTGCTAAATCAAAAGGATCTACAGTTTTGTTTTTGAAAGCGATTGCTTCATCAGTCAAATACTGCATCAAGCCTTTCATGCGACAATTAAGACCCACGATGAGTCCACCTTTATGATTCCAGACATGTTTTGCCGTTTCGCAATCCATTTATATTCTCCTTGTTAGTAAAAAATGAACGAGATTCTACAATTAGAATTTCTATATAAATATATCACAATTATAATACTATTGCAAGTAACTCGCATTTGTGATAAGATTACAAACATATGATAATCGGATTTCTAGGAAAAGGAGGGAGCGGCAAAACTACTTTAGCTACACTTTTTACAAAATACTTACTAGCAGACAATAACACTGTCTTGGCTATTGATAATGACCATAATATGGACTTCAAATATAATCTTGGACATGAAGGTGATATGAATTATATTGGACAAAGTCTACCAGAAATCTTTGAAACAATGAATATTAAAAATACAAAAGAAGTGATGAAAATAGATGATGACTTTGTATTTTCACTATCACCTATTGATAATTTAACAGAAAAGTATAGTCAAACTATAAATGACAATAAAAAATTACGCTTAATGGTAGCCGGTCCTCACACAGAAGCCATGATGAATGGACAAATGTGCAGTCATGGACTAACTACCCCGATCAAAACATATTTACCATTTTTAAAATTAAATGAGAGTGAATACTGTGTGGTAGACGAGAAAGCAGGAACTGATGGTGTCGGTACTGGTATCACCACAGGGTGGAATGCTGCAGTGGTGGTAGCTGAGGCTACACCTCACGGATTAAAGAGCGCAAAACAAATTATCAGTATGCTAAAATTTTACAATACTCCATACTCTGTAATCATAAATAAAGTTCGTGATGAGTCTGAGTTAGAAAAATATAAAACTGAATTCAACTGCTCCACTATTATAGATTTCAAATTTGATATGAATGCTTATGATTTAAAACTACAAGATGAGTACAAAGCAAAATTTGATATATTAAAATCTTGGCTAGACAAACTTGCCGACGATAGACGAGAGAGAACCAGAGTACGCGTAGAAAGACAGATAGCAACTAGCAAATAACTAGTGACTGTGACCGTGTGTATGTGAATGAGATACGTCAGACTCCAAATCTTTACCATTTATCATATAGCAAGCAAAAAGAGTTGAGAGCGGTATAGATAATAAAAGTCCTATACAGCCTATCAGAGCCTTTACTATCTCAACTGAGATCATTTCTTTATTTATGAGTATGTGTATGGGAGTATCCCCAGTGTACAAGAAAAGTAGTAGAGGCAGTGAAGAAGATACATATACCAGCAGCAAAGTGTTTATGAGAGTACCCGCGTGCTCATTACCAACTTTCATCGCCCTTTTATAATATTCAAAAAAAGAAAGTTCACTATTCAATCTTTTCAGTTCACGAACCATGCCTGATTGAGTTATCGCACCATCGTTTACCACCCCTATCACTCCTATGATAAAGCTAGATATAGTTAGCAATTTAAAATTTATCACTCCTGCTGTATTGTAGTATAGATAAGTAGCCTCTTCCGAGTTAAATCCTGTAAATTTTGCTTTTACGATTATGATATAGGACACGATAATAGTAATAAAAACAGAGACTGCACAACCAAAAAATGCTGACATAGTAACCTTGTTGTATCCGTGAGTAAATATCATAGTGATGACCAGTAACAATACAGAGACAATACTAGCCACAAAAACAGGATTGTAACCTTTTAGAGTTAACGGCAAGAGCACAAAACATATAACTATTAGAGACAGGGAAAGAGAGAGGAGTGCTCTCACCCCCTTCCACCCATACAAGACTATAACTACAGCCAAGAAAAAAAGACTAGTATATAGTAGTATGTCATATCGGAGAATCTCACCGATATTCCAATAGTCACTAAACTGGTCTACTGTATGATCGACATAAATCCGATCACCAACTTCATAGTTATAACCTTTAGTAGTTAAACTCATGATCTCACCCTTGTGATCACCATCCAATATTTTGAACAAATATGCCTTGTCATCATCCTCTCTCTTTGTGCTGGTAGAGATGGTTTTAATTTCTAGTATTTCTGCTTTGTAGCTTGTTGTTTTTGATACTGATAGCTCTGGCTCTACTTGAGCAAAAGATAAACCAGATAGACTCAATAGGAGTAAAATTAAATATATAGTTTTTTTCATAAATTATTCACAACTCTTGCAAAGTCCATAAACTTCGACATTGGCATGATTAGTGGTATTAAACTTTTTACTTTTTCTGATAACCTTTTTTATAGAGTCAGTAAAATAGTCACCGTGTATACGCTCTATAGTCTCGCAGTTAGAACAGACGATCTGATGGGCTGTCTCCGCGCTTGCTATCTCATAGTGAGCGTGGCCGTGATTATAATCATATCTACGTATGAGTCCACTTTCTTCTAGAGTTTTCAGATTCCTGTATATAGTAGCCTGATCTATGTTTGATTTCTTTTGCAAATCTTCTATTATCTTGTGTGCAGCTACTGGGACTTTTGCTTTGGCAATGCGAGAAACTACAGCAAATCTATGTACTGTATATTTGAGGTCATGACTCTTTATAAGTTCTACCAGTTCATCTTGAGTATAGCTTTGCATAAATTTATTTATACTTATACTATATAACTATTTTGACAAATATGCAAACGCAAAGCATTTGCAATTATCTTATCACTCCACCACAGACGACTTGTTTTGACTCATCGTAAACCACTAAACTTTGACCAGGGACGCAGAGCAACTCTTCCAAAAGCTCTACACTATCATCTTCACTATTCACTTTTACTTTTCTTAGATCTCCTCTGTATCTAGATCTAGCAAAATACACTTTGTCCTTTTTGACAGACTCTAATATGTTAGTACTTTCCAGTCTTATGATATTGTTTTGGCTATTTTCTGGTTTTTTATTACTAACTGTTAATCTGTTATTCTCTAGATCTTTTTTTATTATAAAATATGGCTCTACACTACTCCCTTTTTTGATTATCTTAAACCCATGTCTCTCTCCTATAGTATATATCTCTACCCCATCATGTTCACCCATGACCAAACCATCCTCATCTATCACTTCACCTTTTTTTGTCTTTAGTTCATGCATAAGAAAGTCTTTCACAGATACATCACCTCCCAGCATACATATGCCTTGTGAGTCTTTTTTATCTGCTACATATAGATTGTGTTTTTGCGCTATGCTTCTCACCTCTGTTTTTTTCATCTCGGATATTGGGAAGATTATCTTACTGAGATCCTCTTTTTTGATTTGATATAGGAAATATGACTGATCTTTGCTCTCGTCCGCTGAAGCGAAGAGATGGTCTCCTTTTATCTTTGCATAGTGACCTGTAGCTATAGCCTCTACTCCACTATCCATAGCAAACTTTAGGAAGGCTCCGAACTTTATGTATTTGTTGCACATGATGTCACCATTTGGAACTCTATTGTTCTTATATTCATTTAGGAAATAATCAATCACATGTTCTTTGTACTCCTTTTCTAGATCCAGAGTGATGAATGGTATATCCAGCTGAGCACAGACACGCATAGCATCTAGCCTATCTTCTTTCCATGTACACTCTATATAGTCTGGTTGCCAGGTCTTGATGAATACACCAGACAAATCATGTCCTGCACGTTTCAGTAGTAACGCTGATACACTACTATCGACTCCACCTGACATGCCTACAAATATTTTCATATATGTTTATACCCCACCCATCATCTTGCGATAGACTTCGACTAAAGCGCGAGTGTCAGCGAGCGCTGTGTGAGCGCGCTTATTGTCTACCTTAAATATCTCACAAAGATTACGAAGTGAAAAAGCAGTCACGCTAGGCGCATCATAAAGTCTAGCCACAGCCATAGAGATGGTGTCGAGCTTACCATAGTGCATAGTATTCTCGACCCCACTCTTCTCCCAAGCCCTATTTACAAATCCATAATCAAAAACTATATTATGTGAGACGAAGTTGGCGCTTTGAACTTTCTTTGCGAACTCTTTCATTACGCTTTTTAGATCTGCTGCGAACATCCAATCAGTTTCATTGTAACCATTAACTCTGAGTGCCGCCTCTTCTGCCAAGTCCAGTCTTTCTGGTTTTATCTTCCACTCTGCCTCTTCGATGATTTCCAGTTTTGGACCTTGTCCTGGACGCTCAACCTGTCTTGCGACTATCACAGCTAACTCTATTATCTCATGTATATCTGGATTTGTGCCTGTGGTTTCTACGTCAATAAATGCTAAATTGTGTGTCTTCATAGTTAAACATTATAACACAAAAAGACAAATATTATTTTAAATATTTTGCTATATTTTTCTTATGCGTAGCAAAATCTTTGGCATAGTACATACGCCCATCATCACCTGTGATATAGTATAGATATTCTGAATGTATAGGATAAGTAGTCGCATAAAATGCATTTGCTCCAGGATTATTTATCGGGTCTTTTGGCAAACCTCTTTCTTTATATGTGATAGGAGCAACATCAACCTGAAGAGCCATATTTAACCTCAATCTTTCTTTAAGTATTCCACTCACCATCTGCATATCTTCTCTACTCTTTGCCTCACCTTCCAATATACTAGCAAAAACTATTTGCTCATGACTCACAACACCAACTTTCAAATCAAACTCTTTTAGCATTTTCTCAAGAACAATTCCAGCATCATCTGATGAGTTAAGATAGTATGTCTCAGGGAAAAGTTTCCCTTCGTAGTCTTTTGCTAAAGCCAGGAACTCATCTTTAGGGATCCTGTTAGCACTTATACTAGCTAGTCTATTTGCGATGTCTAGATTTGTAAAACCTTCTGGCACAGTCAAAACCAAGCTTGCTCTATCACTTTTGGCAGAAGAAAATTTACTGACAACTTCTAGCATATTTAACTTTTCTTTAAAATCATATACCCCTTCTACTATCTTTAGATTTCTATTCTTGTATATACTGATTACTCTGAAGAGACTAGCTGAATTAATATATCCAGCCTCTTCTAGCTTTTCAGATATAGTATAGACGGAGTCTCCGGCCACAACTTCAAAACTACTACCCTCTCTAAAATCAGATGGTATAGTATAAAGACTTTTATTTACGAGATAGAGAGAGGTTATAGCAAATATTGAGATTAAAATTAAAAAGTATTTTCTTGACATGTGATTAGATAGGTAAATTGCTAGGTGCATCAACCTTTGTACTATCTATCCTGTTTAGTCCAGGAGTAGTAGCGACTTGACCTGGTAAGTGATATAGAGAAGCCAACTCTTCTAAACTGAGAGTAAACACGTCCCCTGCATGAGGATGACCAAATGGGTCAAAGAAACCTTCATACAACATACGGAATTTTTTACGAAACCCTAAACTAGTACTAAACAGTGACACGTCCGCAAAGTGATCTACGTTTTTCCTCTCTTTTATATGTGGATAAAATCCTTCACGCTCTACGAATGCCTCAAAAAACTCTTCCGCCCTCCATGGCTCACGTCTTTGCATAGTATTTTGCCATTTGTAATTGTAAGGTGAGGTTGGACTCGGTATGAATTTGTTGTATGTAGGATATGTATACTGTTTCAATATAGACAATGTGCTCTGGATATTTTGACCAAAATCTCCTTTAGCTTTAGATTTATCTTGGATATAAGCAACCCTCATAACACTACGTACTAGAGGTTTTTGTAGCTTACTAGTTATCCTCTTGATTTCCAACTTATCCTCTTCGCGAAGATTCATCTCACCCGTAGCTTTTTTTGAGAGAGTTACATCTTTACCGTATGTTAGTGGTATCTTTTTGGCTTCACCATTATCAGAGCCATCTTCATTTCTGACATACTTTGGATTGTCTACCATCTTAACGTTTCCATATTCATCCTCTACCACGTCACCTTTCTTTTTAACCTCTACTGTACCATTTCTGATCTGTTCTAGTTTCATCTTGGCTAGTTCCCCTAGGTCAAAATGTTCATGTGTGGACTCTAGCATATAGGTCTTTGGGAAATCTTTACCATTCCACTTGCCTGTGTCTTGGACTATTATCTGATACCAACCATACTCACCTGTACGTAGTGAGCCTAACCACTCTAGTATAGGCGTGATAGGATCATGTTCGTATTCTTCTTTTGGATCTTTATCTTGCCTGAAATCTACATAAGTCCTTATAGGCAAAAAGTCTCCTGGGAGCTTTGTTTCTTTGTTACCAATTTCCTTCTCAAAGCTATTACCAGTCTTATAAGTAATACCCCAGAGACTGACATCTTCTGTTCTGTGTTCATAAAATATCTTTGTAGTGTAGTCATCTACATCACTAACTTCTATGCCAGGGTATTGTGAATAGAGATTGTTTTGTATTATTTGTTTGAATTTCTTTTCTGTTCTGATATAAAACTTTATATCACCCTGATCACTTTCTATCTCAAGAGAGAAGAAAGCTGGGAGTTTACCGAGAAAATTCCTATCATACCAAGTACCCACTCCTCCACCTTGGAGAAAAGCATTCGCGACTATTTCCATAGCCTCTGGGGATTTGAATACTTCACGCGGGACTTTGATTTCTAGCATGACCCAGTTCAGACCATTTAGATATTTTTGATTGGCATACATCAACCAAAACTTCCATAGATATGCGCACAAAAGTAAAAATAGGCTCAAATATATTAAAAATAAAATAATATCTATGACTAATTGCATACGATATATTATATCATACAAAATAAAAAAATACCCTCTAGATAGAAGGTATTTTCATGTATCTTTTTTAACTAAACTATCTCGTAGTTTCCTGTAGCATTCTTTTTGAAGTACTTTGGATTTTGAAGATTAACCATCACAGTGTTAGCTTTCACGTCACGGAGTGCGAGTACACGCTCTATCACATCTTCTCTGCTGAGAGATTTACCAGCTTCGTTTATAACTTTCTCGATGATATCACGAACGACACCGCCAGTTTGACCCCACTCACGGAGACCATACATACCACGTCCTACAAGATTAAATCTTTTATCTTTTATCAGTTCATTGTGACAAGTCGCTACATGGGCTGCTTTATTAAAAGTCTTATTGATAGCTGTAGCCACATCACGGAAATGCATAGGCTTACCCTCTCTTCTGAGTATTAGATATGCATAATCTTTTATGCCACGAGCTTTTACATTTGGGCTATCAATATTTCCCCATTCGTTTAGTGGATTCTTACCTATTACTTTTGAAAGTTTCAAGTATCTCTGTATAACATCTCTGTTATTTTTGTACTCATCAGCTACGTTTAAAAGATTTGAGACAAATCTTGATATGATCTCTTCCTCTTGTACCAACTCTTCTTTGTTTATAGAGCTATGCAAACTTTTTAAACCATCATGAACATAGTCAGAAATCTTACTGTCAACACTCCATCTGTGACTAAAAATATCGTCTTCTTTGTGCTTTGTGAACTTGTTTGACAAAGTCATAAAGAAATTGATGTGGTTGTGCACCACCTCGTCATTTGATATATGCTGCATGAGCACATCTTCTGGAACTATACCACCGAGATTCTTCATGATACTACTCACCTCCTCGAACACAGTCTCTGCCTCCTGATAATCTTTTGACTTTCTCATAGTAGACAAAGCAAAATTCTCAATTTGACGTACACGCTCACGAGTTATGCCGTACTCTCTTCCTATAGACTCTAGGGTTTTTCTTTCTTTTTCTTCTAGTCCATAACGTTTAGTTATAACCTCTTTTGTGCGAGGATTTAGAGAATTCATGAGCTTTTTACTTACTGCTTTTGGTTTAAATGAGATTTGAACTGTTGCCATAAATTTGTTGTTGTTTTGATTAGTAACATCTTACCATATATAACTTTTATAGTCAAATATGCAAAGAGACAACCCTAAAGGACAAAAAGAAATGGCGAAAGTTTTTCAAACTTTCGCCATTTATAAACCACCGATTATAATATTTTAATATCGCACTCTTTACCCTGACCTTTGTCACTACTCAAAATCTGAAACTTCTGATCTTTTTTGAAAGGTAAACCTTTTCGTATTTCTGGTGCTAAAGTAAAAATCAAACTCACATTTTTACCTTTAGAATTTCTTAGATCCAATCGATATTGATACATCACGGTTGGAACAATATCGATAACAAGATACTCTTCTGGTGATAGTAAATTGGGATAAAAATTTCTATTTGCAAGCAATCCACCATTTTGTATCAAGCCCAGAAAATCAAACCAGTTCCAGATACTGAACCAGAAACCATATTCCCAAGATTCTTTTTTCGCCTGAGATGTTTTCATCATATTTCCTTATTGTTTATATTGCACAAAATTCATTACTAATTATACTGAAAATATCAATAAAGTCAATAGCTACAAAAATATCAAAACTAAGGATTTTTTGTTATAATATAAATAATATTTCTATGTTTATACCTCTTCGTAATCATACTCACTACTCTCTCCTACATGCAATGCCAAAAGTTCCTGACTTGGTAAAGCGTGCAACTGAGCTAGGCTACAGCGCTCTCTCACTGAGCGATACGAACAATATGTATGGCGCTATCGAATTTTACAAAGAGTGTCAAAAGAAAAAAATAAAACCAATACTCTCTGTAGAGTTCAACATCAAAGATGGTGAGAGATACCACAACATACTACTCATAGCCAAAAACTTTATCGGATACAAGAATCTTATGCGTATCACCAGTGAAGCCCAGTTGCGTGACAGCAAAAATCCTCATCTGATATTTTCTGATCTAGAAACTTTTGCAAAAGATATAATCTGTCTCTCTGGTGGACCATGGGGTGAGATATCAGATATATTAAAAGTTTCTGACGCAGCGCAAAATATCAAAGCTCTCGCTGTATATAAGAAATATAAAAAAGTTTTCGCTGAGGACTTTTATCTGGAGATTACCAATCATACCCACATGGACTATGGTGAGGCGATGAGGAAAAATACTATCAGCTTTGCAAAAGAAAATAACATATCACTAGTCGCCACTCAAAATGTTTTTTATCTTCGTCCTGAAGACAAAGTTGCTCACAAGACACTAGTAAATATAGCGAGTGAGGGTGACTCAGCAGAGTATTACAATACATTTTTCAAGCCGGCAGATTTTCACTTCTTGTCGCCAAAAGAAGCAGAGGAAAACTTTGCTGATTTACCAGAAGCCATATCAAACACACAGAAGATAGTTGATCAGATAAACATAGAAATAGAGCTGGATGCCTGGGTGTTCCCAGCTATAGAGTTCAAAGAGTCCTACGATGCCGACCTACGCAAATTAGCCTATGATGGACTGATAGATAGGAACAAAGAGTTAACTGATGTGGTAAAAACTAGACTTGAGTATGAGTTAAAAGTTATCAAAGACAAAGGATATTCACCTTACTTCCTCGTAGTGCATGATCTACTCCGATATTCACATGAGAATGGAATACTAACCAATATCAGAGGCTCGGTGGCCGGATCGCTGGTCACCTATCTACTACGTATCACCAAGTGTGACCCACTAGAGTACAAACTACCTTTTGAAAGATTCCTAAATCCAGAACGCCCATCTGCGCCAGATATAGATATGGACTATGCTGACGATAGGCGTGATGACGTTATCAACTATGCGAGAGCAAAATATGGCAAAGATCATGTGGGACAAATCGGAACCTTTGGTACGATGATGGCTCGTGGAGCAGTTCGTGACGTAGCTAGAGCCATGAAGTATCCATATATGGTAGGAGACAAAATATCTCGTATGATACCTCCACCAAAACAAGGTTTCCCTATGTATATAGACAAAGCTCTCGAAGAGGTCCCAGAGCTAAAGGAGATGTATGATAATGACAGAGAGACTTTTGAGATACTAGAGATGGCAAAGAAACTAGAAGGTAATGTACGTCACATCGGAGTGCATGCAGCAGGAACAGTTATATCCCCTACTCCGATATTTGAATTCTCACCTGTACAGTGGGATCCAAAGGAGGGAGATAAATTGATCACTCAGTATGATATGTACACTATCGAAAGTGCTGGCCTCTTGAAATTCGACTTTCTCGGTATTAGGAATTTATCAATACTCGCAACTGCTATAAAAATAGTAAAAGAAAGGTATGACATAGTGTTAGATATTGAAGAGATAGACCTGGAAGACAAAAAAACTTTTGATATGCTTTCTCGTGGAGAGACACTCGGACTATTTCAACTGAATGGATCTGGTATGACTAGATTCCTAAAAGAACTAAAGCCAACTAGCGTGCATGATATCAACGCGATGGTGGCACTATACCGTCCAGGACCGCTAGAGATGATACCAGAGTATATTAAGAGAAAACACAATGCTAAGCTCATAGAGTTCCTAGACCCTAGACTAGAACCGATACTGGATATGAGTTATGGGGTTATCGTTTATCAAGATGACGTGATGTTAACGGCGATACATCTCGCTGGATACTCTTGGTTAGATGCTGACAAACTCCGTAAAGCTATGGGTAAGAAAATCCCAGCTGAGATGACCGAACAAAAAGAAAAGTTGATGAAAGGTTTCCAGGCAAATGGTTTATCAAAGAACAAAGCTGACGAACTCTGGACTCGCATAGAGCCGTTCGCTGCTTATGGATTTAACAAAGCCCATGCTGCGAGTTATGGACGTGTAGCCTATCAAACAGCATTTATGAAAGCTAACTACCCTGTAGCCTACACCACTGCGATATTAACAAATGAATCTGGCGACGTAGAGAAGATATCTGAAATAGTCGGAGAGTGTAAACGTATGGGTATAGAAGTTTTGCCACCTGATGTTAACTACTCTGGAGGAGGATTTGAGATCATATCTAATAAAGATACAGCTAAAGAAGAGATACGCTTTGGACTTTATACTATCAAAAATCTTGGTAAGGATATAGCTGATGCTATTATCGTCGAGAGGAACAAAAATGGCAAATACAAAACTTTTGAAGAGTTCCTAGAGCGCGTGACTCATAAAAATCTAACAAAGAAATCCCTAGAGGCCTTATCTATGTGCGGAGCTTTTGATGAACTAGTGGAGAGGAATCTAGTGATAAACAATATCGAAGATATACTCGAGTATCACAAAGATGTAATAAAAGATAATAGTATGCAAGACTCTCTCTTTGGCAATATGGGGCCGACAAAGTTTACATTTAAAAATAAAACAGCAGCTACAGCTGATCAGAAATTGAAATGGGAAAAGGAGCTACTTGGTCTATATGTTTCTGGTTTCCCACTTGATCCATGGAAGAAAAGAATAGAAGAGATAGGGATGAATATCAAAAAGATATCTGAAGACGTCGCGGACAATATAGAAGTATCTATCGGAGTGATTATAGAAACAGTAAAGATAACAACCACCAAAAAGGGAGACAAGATGGCTCTACTCTCTGTGCGTGATTATACCGGGGCTTTTGAGGTAGCTGTATTCCCAAAGACTTATGCTCTGATAAAATCCAAAATAGTGAAAGATGTTCCTATAGTGATACGCGGTAAAGTTAGTAGTAGAAATGGTGACAAGACGATGATGGTGGACGAGATAAAGGAACTGTAGTAGTATTGTCATAGAACTGAACCCTCAGTCTGATCTTTTAAACTTTAACTTTGGAGTATTTATGCCTACGAACAAAAGATTTTTTCCTGTGATACATTGCAAAAGCTCATTTGGAGAAAAAGGTGTCAGTGGCATAAAACATGCTCTGGCAAATATAAAAACGGCAAAAGAAAATGGAGCTGATGGTGTGTTCTTAGTAAGTCATGACAGTCTTCACAGTTCAGAGATAGTTAATCTATATCATATATCCAGAAAAGAGTACCCTGATTTTTATATTGGAGTAAACTTTCTTGATATACCAGCATCCAATACAAATGCAATGCAGACTGCCCTAGCGCAGTGCCCTCTAGTGAACGCCTTGTGGATGGATAGTATACCAAACATTCACATACCGAACACTACTGAGATAGAAAGTTTTGTCGGAGTCGCATTTAAAGGTCAAAACCCAAATGTCTCGATAAGAGAAATCAGAGATCAATGCAATCAAGCAATAAAAACTCAAAGCCACATAACAACAAGCGGGAGACGAACAGGAAAACCACCAGACCTAAAAAAGATGGACATCATACGCATCTCTGTTGGTTACAAAGTTAGAGTTGCTATAGCGAGTGGCATAAATGAAGAAAATGTGGGGAAATTCCTATTAAATTCTGATGACTTTTTTGTCTCTACCAGCATAAGTAAATTATGCTGGAAACAAGAAGCTGACTATTTTGTACCTGAAAAAGTAAAAGCTCTAGCCGACCTAATACATGCAGTATGAAATTATGCAGACATGCAAAAGGGCGAACCTCACGGTTCGCCCTTTTTATTTGCATCTGTTTAGTTATTAGGCTTCAATTTCTATATCATCAATCTTATCCATTATCTTCATAACTTCACCTGGATAACTTGGGACTACAGTACCGTTATAATAGTAAAGCTTTTTGGCTGTACTAGTACCAGCATAATATCTAGCAGTGTTCTTGTTTGCTCCACCAAGATTCTTGGCGATAGCTTCGATAGCGTCATCATAATTGGCAAATTTGATCTTACATGATCCCCAACCAAATGGGTTATTGTAACAAGCAAACTTTCCACCTGTACTCTCACGCATCGCGATAGCAGGGATAAGATTATAGTCTATACCGTACTTTTCAGCGGCTAGCACCATCTTCATACCGTAACCAGTTAGTGGTAGCTTATGTTTACCATAATACGCGTCTATCTTGGCTGCTTTCTCCTCTCTCGCATCCTGTATTGTCTGAGCAGCTATATTATCAGCGTCTCCTACAGTCGGGATTATATTTAGCTCTGTAGTTGGCATCGCGAATATTGGCATAAAGGCGAAACTAAGTACGAGTTTTTGTATTGTTTTTTGCATAATAGCGGCAGTTGGGCTTTTTACAGCGGTTGCCTATTTTGAGTGCGAATGCCAGTTATCCTAGCAAACCCCACTCAATATGTCAACCAATATAGCATATTATTATTATCTTGTCAAGCACAATCTTCAGATTTACCCTATAAAATCCTTGATATATATAGGGATTTTACATATTTTCTCATATCTGTTATAATGGTGATATTAAGGACAACCTTAAACAAACTTGGCTCTATCGTCTAACGGTTAGGACATTGCCTTCTCAAGGCAGTAATCAGAGTTCGATTCTCTGTAGAGTCACAAAAAGCTAAAAAATCACTATCTCATTTTGAGGATTTTTGATGGAAGTGTAACACTTTTACCCTCTCAGATGTTATACTTAATTATAGAGAGACATCAAAATCTTTAAAAAAATAAAAATAACTATGAAAATAAACAAAATATTTAAATCAGTACCTTTCTTGTTAGTTGCAATATTTATGACTACTATCTCAGCAAATGCTGAGATTAAAGGAGTGATATCTGCTGCTGTTGATAATAAAGTAACGAATGCTATTAATACAATGGTGAAAAATGAAGTGACACTGGACGTGGATACAAATCTTGATTCAGCTACAGGAACTATGTATATCAATACAGATATCAATACTAATCTTGATGCTGATAACCAGGTAATCATAATGTCATCTTCTCAAGTAAAATCAGAAACAGATCTTGAATCATTCACAGTAAACGCAAAATCTGCAGATGAGAATATAGAAGATGTGGAGATAGAGAATTACGATGATGGAGAGTCTGACATTGTGGTTACTTATAAACATGAAGGAATGTTACTGGGACTATTCCCTGTTACAATAAATTCAGATACAGTAGTGAGTACAAAATTTGACACTGAGTCAGAAATAAAGACCAGTCTTTCTTGGTGGAGTTTCTTGGTTACAAAGATAAATTATAATAAAGAAGATCTAGAAACTAAACTAAAAAGCAATAGTACTATAAAGTCAAACACAAAAATAAATGCTTCAGCGATGGCAAAAGCACAAACAGCTGAATCTGTAATCGCAGAAGTTCAAAACAATGCCTCTCTAAATACTGCTGTTGAATTAGAAACAAAAAACTAAATCATTAACATCTAGCGCTTCTATTTTTAGAGCGCTATTTGTTATATCTAAATCAAAGATTATTTCAAAAGTTATACACTATGTTTTAAAATACTGTGGGAAACTCCCTAGTTTAG
Source organism: Minisyncoccota bacterium (assembly GCA_043759615.1). GTDB lineage: Bacteria > Patescibacteriota > Minisyncoccia > Phycocordibacterales > UBA5272 > JAUPVO01. The sequence goes on from JAYVLF010000004.1 coordinate 23,032, forward strand.
AAAATATATATGATATAATTAATTCTATATAGCTATTCATATCGAATAGAGTATATACTCTGCGACAGTATCATACTATGCCAAAACTTTTAAACTTAATAAAAACCAATCTTCAAGAGGTATTCATCATGGTGATTATTTTTGCTCTGTTTACGACATATTGGAACAAGTACCGTCCTATGGTCGCCACCAAAGACTGTGCCCAAGTTGCTGATGAGAGAGTAAAGTATATCAAAGATGAGAACTTTCAATCCTTCACAGAGTATATCGGTGTTTACAAATTTCTTTTTGACGAGTGCATGCTAGTCGGATACGGTATAAAGTCTGATACTATCGGAAACATAAAACAATAATATAAAAAGAGCGGCGCCTACAGCGCCGCTCTTTTTATATTATTGTTTACTAAAACTAGAAACCAAATAGTTTCCTAAAGAAACCAACGTTTGCTTTGACTTCTATCACCACTTCACCGTTCTCATCTATAGATGAAATTACGGTCTCTTTTCTTGCGCCAAATATCTTTTGGAGTAGCTTTGGTACTACAGACTCGCTAGAGCTAGCTAGTCTCTCATGAACCATAGGAGGCAAAAGTTTTGCCATCTCATCTCTCGAGATCTTATCACCGATAATCTCTTTTAATTTTGTTCCACTGGCCACTCTATCAAATATAGTAGATGTAGGAACTCCTAGCCTCAAAGCTAGAGCCTCTATAGTTGCAGTTGCCATCAATCTTGTTTTTAGACTACTGTCAGGAATCATACCCCTCATCTCCTCTCTCGCATCTTTGATATCCTCTTTTATACCTTTTCTTAGATCTTTAATCTCTTCATGTCTTTCTTTGATAAATTCTTTTCTTACTTCTTTGATTTGATTCTTAATATCATTCCTAGTACTAGTACTAACTTTAACAGTGCCACTAGCTATAGCTGTATGCATAGCATCTCTCATGTCCTTAACTTCACCTCTGAGAGTTTCTATGTTTAGAGCTCTTTCTTTTTTGAAGTCCATAATATCGACTCTCACCTCTTGATGTAGCTCGGCACGTAACTCTGGTCTAGTTGGTGTTGCGTACTGTGCCGAAGCAGACAGAGCCACAGCCGAAGACAAAACTCCTACTGACAATACTATTTTGTTTATTTTTTGCATATTTGTTATGTGTTAAATTTATAAAAACTATTTGGCAGGTAACGCCTGACAAGCTTTGCCGTCTTTGTTACCGTCCAGTCTATTTGTGTCTCCAGCCACTCCACCCGCTTTGACAAAGAAAGCTTGAGCTTCTGCTTGAGTTTTGAAATCATCGCAATTGTACTCATCTGTATACTTCGCAGTTTTTGCCCCACTAGCAAGTTCTGCTGCTGTTACAATGTTGCCAGATTTGTCTCTCAGTACACGTGAAGCATTTAGATCGCCTTTTGTGTCTATCAATTTCTTAATATCAAAATCATTGTTTGTTGCTTCTAATCCAAATGCACCACCCAGTACTGCAAATATACCGAGGAGAACTTTCTTCTCTAGTGTATCTGGCTTATAATTATCTTTTACTTGTCCTGCTACTGCCTCACTAGAGGAAAGATTACCCGTATCGACATTTCTAAAGTACAAAACTACTACCACTAGCATTAGGAATGCTATCACTCCTAATCTAAAATTTTTATTGTTTCTTAAGTTTTTCATACCCCTTTATTATATCACAAAAAATATGTTATAATGCAAGTCTCGGGCGATTAGCTCAGTTGGCTAGAGCGTCTCTTTGACGTAGAGAAGGCCAGAGGTTCAAGTCCTCTATCGCCCACCGAAATATGTGCATAAGAATCAAAAAGCAGAAGTTTTATAGTATATAATAGTATTATAAATAACTTTTAATATGAATGAAAACAATTTTGACTTTGTAGCCATCGGAGACACCGTAGTGGATGCTTTTATCAAACTCTCTGATGCACATCTAGAAGCTGCTGACCATATCAATTATCAGGAAGACCAGCTTTGTATGCCTTTCGCCTCCAAAGTGCCTTATGAGAGCGTAACCATTATCCCAGCTGTTGGTAATAGCGCAAATGCAGCAGTCTCTGCTTCTCGTCTTGGTTTAAAAAGTTCACTAGTTACCTTTGTTGGTAATGATGTGAATGGCAGGGAGTGCAAATTTAATCTTGAAAATGAGAACGTCAATACTGAGTTTGTGGATATGCAAAATGGTAAAGCTACTAACTATCATTATGTATTATGGTTCAATGATGAGCGTACTATACTTATAAAACACGAAACTTTTGTCTGCCACTTACCAGACGTTGGTAATCCAAAATGGATCTACCTCTCTTCCCTTGGCGAACATGCAAAAGATCTCCACTTTGAGATAGCTGACTATCTAGCAAAACACCCAGATACGAAACTAGCTTTTCAGCCTGGAACATTTCAAATAAAAATGGGGGCAGAATTACTCGCCCCGATTTATAAAGAAACTGATTTTTTCTGTGTTAACCTAGAAGAGTCACAAAAGATACTTGGGTCCGACTCAAAAGACCTCTCTACACTACTAAAAGGTTTGCAAGATCTTGGCCCAAAGATAGTCTGTATCACCGATGGTAAAAACGGAGCCTTTATGCGTGAAGGAGAACAGAATTATTTTATGCCTATATACCCAGATGAGAAACCACCCTACGAGAGGACAGGAGCTGGAGATGCTTTTGCTAGTGCTTTTACTGCTGCACTCGTACTAGGATTACCAGCAACAGAGGCTATACGTTGGGCACCGATAAATAGCATGAATGTAGTACAATATGTCGGAGCCCAAAAAGGGCTACTTACGAGAGCTGAGATAGAGCATCATCTAGAGAGTGCTCCAGTTAGCTATCAGGTCATAAAATTATAGTAAAAATAGTTAGTATTTTATATACCTCTTCCGTTTTTGACGTACATAATATCACGCAAACCATTTATCTCTGTCACTATGACACTGATAGTCGCTGAATCGTTTTTAACTATCTCTACAAGCCTATTCTCCCCGAGATGAAAACAGTCCAGCTCACGCTCGTCATTTAGCATGACTATACTCTTGATAAATAGCACATCTTCTATCTCTATATATTTACAATTGATATTGTGCACAGCATATAACTCATCAAAGTTAATACCTGTTAGCCTCAGCTCTACGTAACCATTTGGCATATTCATATCTCTCTGTGGTATCACCACAGGCTCTCTCATCTCTTTCTTTTTGGATATCTTGTGAATAGAGCTATCATTGATTTTACTTTTAGGCTTTGATTCCGACTCTTTCTTTTCTATCTCACCAAACAAAAACTCCCCTCGTATCAAACTCTGCCAGAAATTTTTTTTATTACTTATCATCTTATATCTTATGAGCTGCAGTGAGTCCAGCTGCGACTATTGCCTGTCTATCTATCTCATACTCTCTGTACAATTCTTTCCTGGTACCTGATTGACCATATCTATTCTTCACTCCAACCATTTGTATATGAGTTGGTCTATGTGTAGACAATATCTCTGATATGGCAGAACCTAGTCCTCCAGCAACTTGTGACTCTTCTACTGTGACCAGTGTCTTGTTTGCATTTGCAAATCTTATGACAGCAGATTCATCTATCGGTTTTATGGTGTGTATATTCATCACTGAGACTGATATATTTTGCTTTTCAAGTTCTTCTGCTGCAAGCAGTGCCTCAGCGAGCACTGGTCCAGTGGCTACGATACCTACTTTCTTTGCACTCTCTATCTTTGAGATGAAAACTATCTCTGGTTTTCCTATGACTGGTTGATAGTTCTCAGCAAATATAACTGGTGACTTTTCTCTAGCTAGTCTGATATACACTGGGCCAGCGATATCCTTTGCAAGCTTTGTCAGAGCCTTGGCCTCTACTGCGTCAGCTGGTGAGAGCACAGTCATGTTTGGTAACACTCTCATGAGAGCAATATCTTCGAGAGCTTGATGTGTTCCTCCATCAGGACCAACAGAAAGTCCAGCATGAGCTCCGACCACTATCACCTTCTGATTGTTATAACATATCGTAGTTCTGATCTGCTCCCAGTTTCTCCCTGGGTTAAATGCTGCATAACTTGCCATGAATGGTATCATACCGCTAGCAGCAATTCCGCTCGCGACAGCTGCCATATTTTGCTCAGCTATACCAACTTCGAGAAATCTACCCGGATAAGCATCACGAAACTTATGCATCTGCACACTCTCAGTGAGATCAGCACATATAGCCATAACTCTCTCGTCAGTTCCTATCTCGAGCAAAGCCTCGCCAAAACCTTCACGGGTTGCTCTCATGTTTTTCTCCTCTCTTATACTTTGTAATAAATTTTCTATTATCATATATTAAAATTTTTGTATGCGATCATGCAAAGTATGCAAATCATGCAAAGCCTCTTTAGCCTCTTTGTCATTTGGTGCTTTACCATGCCATCTATAGTCACCCTCTATCCTGACATAGCCTTTGCCTGGTATCGTATGAGCGATGATGATGGTAGGTTTAAGTTTATTGGTTTTGGCTACGTCTATAGCGTTCACTATACTTCTCATGTCATGACCGTTGATCTCTATCACATTAAAATTAAAAGTTTCAAGTTTGTGTGGTAGCGGCTCTAGTGGCATTACATCCTCTGTGAATCCATCTATCTGTATAGTATTCCTGTCTATGATAGTTATAATGTTTGTAAGTTTTAATTTTGAGAGTAACATGAGAGCCTCCCAGACATTGCCTTCATTCATCTCTCCATCACCCATGAGACAATAAAAGTATTTCTGATTATTGTCTAGCAATTTACTATTTATTATTTTATC
>JAYVLF010000005.1:0-3172 GCA_043759615.1 Minisyncoccota bacterium
AGTATCACTCAGTCAAAAATAGTGCCTGATGTAGAGATACCACGTACGGCTTCGAGTACTTATGCTGGTGAACTAGACTCTATCGTGAATCTAATATTAAAATCAAAATAAAATATGAAAGTAATGTTAACAGTAGATGTTCAACGCGTCGGACACAAGGGTGACATATTAGAATTTTCAGATGCTTATGCTCAAAACGTAATCATAAACAAAAGAGTAGGGGTGAGAGCCACAGAGCAGATGATAAAAAACTCCGCTCAGAAAATAAAACAAAAGGAAATCGCTAAAGAGTATGAAAAAGATAAATCTAGAGAGATACTGGACAAAGTTAGCGCTGAGAAAATAGTCATACACAAAAAAATAGATGACAAGGGCAATCTATACGCCAAACTCAGCACAAAGGATATCACTGATTATATCTTCTCTGTACACAAAGTTGATCTTGATCCGAGACAGTTAACTATTCCTGATGTGACTACACTAGGAGAATATGAAGGAGAAATCAAAAATAAAGACAGGAAATACAAACTCAAAATTTCTGTAATAGCCTAACTATTGGCATTTGCTATAAAGTAACTTTCCCCTAGCTTTTGCTTCTGACTCAGATTTGTAATACACAAGATTTTTCGTAGAGATAGTCTCACCACCGCAACCTTTATAATAGTAGTATTTACCTTTACTGGATCCAAATATCACTGACGAGTCTCTCTTGTTCTCATTTTCTGTAGTGCTGGAAGTATCAGAAAAGCTTGTAAATTCAGTCTTTTCTAGGATTTTCATCTCTCCTATATTAGCTATGATATTACTCATCCGACCTATAAGAAAACCTGCTATCAAGCAGAAAATAAGAGAAAAGAAATACAAAAGAGCAGGGGAAAGTCTATGGTTGATTATTTTGACGAAATCTTGTATAATATACACATAAATATTATAACATAACAAAACTATGGCAACCAGAAAAGCGGCAGGTTCCGCAAAAAACCTAACAGACAGTAATGCTCAATACCTCGGTATCAAAAAGCATGACGGCGAAATAGTTTCAGCTGGGAATATTATCATACGTCAACGTGGTACAAAAATCATCAGTGGCAAAGGTACTGGACTCGGAAGAGATCATACAGTTTTCGCTTTGAAAGAAGGTAAAGTTAAATTTACTCAAAAACGCCACACTAACTTTGATGGTAATTGGAAAATCAAAAAAGTTGTTAGCGTTATCGACTAACACAGAGTAGCCTGTGCAAAACTATCTTGTATAAATATACTAAAGTAGTTATACTTAAGCAGTAACCAACTAATTATGGCAAAAGGAAATTTCTCTCAAAAAAAAGAGGCGAAGAAACCAAAGAAAGATAAAACTGTAAAGTAATATCTAAAAATTATAAAGAGTGCTAAAAATATCTCATGAGACGTCATGAGATATTTTTGTGATATAATATACACATATGAACAGCGACAACAACTTTCTAGATAGATACGCAAAACTAAACAAGAGTCAACGAGAGGCAGTAGATACCATGGATGGTCCTGTGATGGTCATAGCAGGTCCTGGGACCGGCAAGACTGAACTACTTACACTGCGTACAGCAAATATACTAAAGAATCTACAGGTATCGCCTCAGAACATCTTGCTACTGACTTTTACTGAGTCTGGAGCAATGAATATGAGAGAGAGGCTTGTCGGACTGATAGGTGAGACTGCATATAGAGTAGCCATATATACATTTCATGCTTTTGCAAGTGATGTGATGAGTAAATACGCCGAATATTATTTTGATGGGGCAAATTATAAAGCAGCGACAGACATAGATAAACTAAAAATATTGGAAGGTATACTCGAAAATCTAGAGAGGAAAAACCCTTTGGGGAAACATCATTTTGAGATGGGCTATATTTATACATCTGATATCATGAGCTGTATCTCAGGACTAAAAAAGGGAAATATTTCGCCGGAACTTTTCCGAGAGAAAATTGAAAATATGAAAGCTGAACTCACAGCAATAAATAACTTTTCTGGTGAGCTACTTGCTGAGAGTTCAGGAAGTAGAAAATTTGATGTAGTGTTTGAAACTTTTGGTAAGATATATATAGAGCTAGAAAAACTCGCAAATGAAAACAGTAACAGCTATGCAGAATATCTAAAAAATGTTCTAAGTTTAGAACTTGTAAAATCTGGCAGTACAGGGGATCACAAAAACCTAAATACTTTTCGTGAAGAATACTTTACAAAAGACACAAATGAACACTCGGATCTAAAAATCTTAAAAGATAGTCGTGAAGAGAAAATTGAAAAGTGGCTAGCATTAGCTGATGTATATGAGAAATATATATTTGAGATGAACAAGCATGCCTTATATGATTTTGATGATATGATATATCTAACTGCACGTGAGCTAGAGAGAAATGAAACTCTCAGAAATGAGCTCGAGGAGAAATATCAATACATCATGATAGATGAATTCCAAGATACAAATGAGGCTCAGCTCAGTCTCGTTACCAATCTTACTCGTTCACCTATAAATGAAGGTAGGCCAAATCTGCTCGTGGTGGGAGATGATAATCAGGCTATATATAAATTTCAAGGAGCAGAGCTTGATAATATTTTTAAATTTAAAAAGATCTACAGTTCTGTTACGACTATAGTACTGGACCAGAACTATCGTAGCACCCAAGACATACTCGACTATAGTGGGAACGTCATGTTACAAATAGAAGACAGACTAGACAAACGTGATACCAATATTAACAAGAGCTTGGTGGCCAGTAATCTTAAATACAAAAATGAAACCTTGGGACAGATAATAGAAAAAACTTTTCAAAATGATCAGCTAGAGCTCGACTATGTAGCAAAAGAAATCAAAAAGATTTTATCTACTGGAGTTGACCCAGAAGAGATATCTATCATCAGCAAAAAACACGCTAGCCTAAAAAAGATTGCCAATGTTTTGAATATTTATGAAGTGCCATATAGCTATGAGAAAAAGGAGCATGTCCTAGAAAAGCAACATATACATGAACTAGTAAGTATCGTTAGTTATCTTAACAGTGGCGCTGACGATCTATTGCCAGAGATACTCAGTTACAAATTTTGGGGTCTGGATAGACTTGATATATGGCAAATAGCCGAGAAAGTAAAACTAGGACTGACTAGTGAAGATGAAGCTGGAGTAAAGGT
>JAYVLF010000006.1:0-19160 GCA_043759615.1 Minisyncoccota bacterium
AGATACAATGTCGAAGGTGATGAACTGGTCAATGCGAGACAGAGAATATTACTAAAAAAGATGAGTGATGAACTGCATGCTGAAGGTATAAAGCTACTCATAGAGCCACTAATCCCAGCTACAGTGCAGCAACTTGCAAAAGTTGGCGGTGATACAATACGTTTTGATAAAGAGCTACGTCCACTACTGTGTAGTGACATGATAAGTGATCTTCAGGACTCTGGAGTTGAGTGTGATGTTTGGAAAATAGAAGGATTTTATGCGAGACATGATTATGAACTCGTTTGCTCACAAGCCAGGAACAAAGATCACAGGAAAAATGTAGGAGTGATCATACTCGGCAGAAATGAAACCAAAGAACATGTGATGAACTGGATAAATGCCGGACGTGATGTAGAGGGTGTTATCGGTTTTGCTGTGGGGCGTACGATATTTTGGGACTTCATAGTTAACTACAAAGAAGGTAAAATCACTCGCGAGGAATGTGTAGAAGGTATTGCCAATGAGTACTTTGAATACTATCAGGTGTTCCGAGGTAGATAAATAAAAATATGAAAGCTTTGATTTTGGCGGCCGGCAAAGGCTCTCGCATGCTCCCCCTCACAGAAAAGGTTCCAAAGCCTCTCATGAAGGTTCATGATAAGCCAATACTTGAGTGGATAATACTTTCTCTCCCAGAGGAAATAGATGAGATACATGTAGTTATCGGACATTTTGGTCAGCAGATAAAGGCCCATCTCGGAGAGAGTTTCAATGGTAAAAAAGTATTTTATCATGTACAAGAAAAAGCTGAAGGTACTTGGCCAGCTATGAAGCTAGCCGAAAAGATGTTTAAAAAAGGAGAAAAATTCTTACTTACTTATGCTGATGATATGTATGATAAAGAGTCTATTAAAAAAGCTACAGACTTTGAAAACTCTCTCCTCGTATATCCTGTAAAAGATCCTAGTAGATATGGAGTGGTAGAGCTTCATCAAGATGGAATCGTAAAAAATATAGAAGAAAAACCAAAAGAGCCAAAATCAAATCTTGTGGGAGTTGGGGTTTATATTTTAAATTCTACTATTTTTGATCATGTCTACCCGAGTGATGTAGAGGGCGAACAATATTTTGTAAATGTTTATAGGGAATATATAAAAAATAATCTGGTAAATGCGGTCTATGTGAAGCATTGGGTAAGCATCGCTACTCCAGAAGATTTGGCAAAAGCTCACACAAGTGAACTATTTCGTGATATAATGTTATCATAATAAAATAAACAAAAATAAATATGCAAACAATAATTCTTTTAGTGTTAACGATTTCTATAGTACAGATGATACTTGGAGCAGCGTGGTACAGTCCAGCTCTATTTGGTAAAATTTGGATGAAGATAAACGGAGTGACAAACAAAAGTGCAGCTGAGTTAAAAGCTATGCAAAAGAAAATGTTACCAGCTTATGGGCTACAGTTCGTGGGGACATTTATCACTAACTTCGCACTAGTATTTATGCTTAGCTCCCTAGGGGTAAATAATCTTATAGGACTATTCTTAATTTCAACTATACTTTGGGCGGGATTCATCATGCCGATACAGGCGGGAGAAGTGTTATGGGGTAACCTCAGTAACAAGCTAAAAGCGCAAAAGTTTTTGATATCTACTTCATATCAGTTAGTCGCTGTTACTATCGCTGCTTATATATATTCTATTTGGGGTTAATTTTTAATTATGACTCACGACTATAACAAAGGGTCTTTAGACTTGCATAGAGAGTTTGGTGGAAAGATAGAAATAAAATCCAAAGTTAAATTAGAAAACAGAGAGGATCTTTCTTTGGCTTATACTCCTGGGGTGGCTGAAGTTTGTAAAGAAATACATAGAGATGAGAGTCTTGCCAAAGTTTATACACTCAAGAAAAACACTATAGCTATCATCAGTGATGGTTCAGCTATACTCGGCATAGGTAATCTAGGAGCAAAGGCTAGCATCCCCGTGATGGAAGGTAAAGCTGCTATACTAAAAGAGTTTGCTGGTGTCGACGCCTTTCCGATTTGTATAGAGTCCCAAGACATAGAAGAGATAATCAGAACGGTTAAAAATATTGCCCCTGTTTTTGGTGGTATCAATCTAGAAGATATAGCCGGCCCAAAATGTTTCGAGATAGAGGAGAGGCTCCGAGCTGAGTTAGATATCCCTGTTATGCATGATGATCAGTGGGGAGCAGCTACTGTAGCTTTGACTGGATTTATCAATGCGCTCAAGCTCTCAGAGAAAAAGAAAGAGGATGTGCGTGTAGTGTTAAGTGGGGTTGGGGCTGCAGGGGTAGCTACTGCGAGACTACTCATAGAGTATGGGGTTATGAATATAGTATTCATCGATAGTAAAGGAGTAATACACAAGAAAAGAGATGATCTAACAAAAGAAAAGATAGAACTGATAAATGCTGTTAATCCAGTGGATGATAGTCTGACGGATCTCGCTAGTTCACTAGTCGGAGCAGATGTTTTTATCGGGCTTTCAAAGCCTTTGGTGGTTACCACAGATATGGTGAAGAGTATGAGTGCTAAACCTATAATATTTGCTCTCGCGAACCCTACTCCAGAGATAATGCCAGAAGAAGCTATCGCAGCAGGAGCTTTTATTGTAGCCACTGGGAGAAGTGACTATCCAAATCAACTGAACAATAGTTTGGTTTTCCCTGGTTTTTGGAGGGGCGTGTTAGATTCTCAATATAACAACACCTACAAATCTATAGAAAACAAAGTTTTTGTCAAAATAGCTGAGAATCTAGCGGTTCACGTGGAGGATTTATCAGTAAACAAAATCTTGCCAGATATGTTTGATAGAGAAGTGGTAAATATAGTCGCTAAAACTGTCACAGATTAATGGTGTCTCTGTTAGTCACTACATGAAAGCCAAATTAAAATCATCTTTTAATTATACTATAGCAATATTTCTAATAGTGCTAGGTATTATCGGCTGGGTATTGCCAGTTATGCCTGGGATAATTCTCGTAGTGGCCGGTGTTATCATTCTCAGTATAGAAAATCCAAAACTAGATAAATATATTGAATCAAGATTTGTAAAACATCCAAAATTGGAAAAGATTTTCTTCTCATTGAGAGATAGACTACACAGTATTTTCGGTTAGCTTGTGTTATAATATTTGCTTATGCAAAACATTTTAACTTTTATATCTGGAGATTTTCTTACTTTATATTTACCAACTATAGTCTCACTTGCTCTCATAGAAGTTCTGCTTTCGATAGACAATGCACTAGTTAATGCCTCACTGGCTGAGCCTTTGCCAGAAAAGCAGAGGAAGGCAGCGATAAGATTTGGTATACTGGGTGGAGCTGTACTCCGTCTAGTTGCCCTATTCTTCGCAACTCTGATCATACAAAATAAATGGATACTCATCATCGGAGGACTCTATCTGATTTATCTTGCTTTCGATCACTTGGTTTTGAAAAAGTCTGACAATGGACACAATATGAAATACAAAACTACCTTCGCGGCCGTTATCATGCAAATTGTTTTTGCTGATGCGGTGTTTTCTATTGATAATGTAGTCTCTGCGGTTGGGTTATCTCACAATTACTTTGTTATCGTCTCTGGGGTTATGATAGGTATAGTTTCTATGCTTTTTGTGACTACTCTCGTCTCTGGGATAATACACAAACATCAACCACTAAAAAAGGCAGCCTATGTTATCGTCGGTCTGATAGGTATAGTTTTGCTTTTTGAGACTTTGCTCGGAACACATATAAGTGAGTTGATAAAGTTCGCAGTTATCATATCTGTGCTCTCTACTGCATATGCTTTTAGTCACAAGCAAAATAAAAGGATAAGAGTAAATGTGCTATAATTATAATATAAAAACATATGCTAAAAATAGGAGACAAAGCCCCAGATTTTAAATTACTGGATCAAGAAGGAAAAGAACACGACCTATCTATGTACATAGGTAAAAAGGTCTTGATATATTTTTACCCAAAGGACGATACTCCGGGATGCACTACTGAGGCTTGTAATTTTCGTGATAGCAATGCTGCTATGCTAGAGATGGGTCTAGTTATACTAGGAGTCAGTAAGGATAGTGTAAAGAGTCACAAGAAATTTGCTGATAAGTATGATTTAAATTTTCCTATATTGTCCGATGAGAGTACAGACATGATAAAAAGCTATGACGCCTGGGCACCAAAAAATTTCATGGGTCGTGAATATCTTGGCGTACTACGTAAAAGTGTACTCATAGATGAGACAGGTAAAATCCTAAAGATATACGAAGACGTAAAAGCGAAAGATCATAGAGATGAGGTGATTAATGATGTCAGTATCTAACTTTAAAGAAAAGGTGTTGCAAGTGGTGAGAGAGATACCAGTTAGTAAAACTATGAGCTACAAAGAAGTGGCTATGAGGGCAAATGCCTTTGGCGCTGCTCGCGCAGTCGGAACAGTGATGCGTAACAATTTTGACCTCTCAGTACCATGTCATAGAGTTGTCTGTAGTGATGGGTCTATAGGGCAGTACAACAGAGGTGGTAAAGAGAAAAAGATAGAAATACTAAAAAGTGAAGGGGTTAAGTTTATTGGCAGTAAAGTTATGTTATAATATACCCTATGATACACTTTTTCTTTCTCGGCATAATCGAAGGTTTGACAGAGTTTCTGCCAGTTTCTTCTACTGCACATCTAGTGCTTTACAATTATTTTACTGGTTTTGATTTATCTTCACCATATATCAAGACCTTTCAGATCGCTATACAGTTAGGCTCAGTACTTGCAGTTATATTTTACTATCTAAAAGACTTGTTAAAGATAGAAACTTTTAAACTACTCGTAGTTAGTGTATTGCCAACTCTTGTAATCGGCTTCGTATTAAAAGACTTTGTGGATGGTCTCTTGGAACTTCCTGTGCTCATCGCTATCAATCTCATCTTGGGTGGTATCATCATACTCATCACTGAGCATATTTACAAAAATAGAAAAACTCCAAAATCAAAAATTATAAATTATAAACAAGGTGCAATTCTCGGAGTAGTTCAATCTCTAGCTATGATGCCAGGAGTCTCGCGCTCTGGTGCGCTAATAGTTTATGGGTTACTGAAAAATTTTGATAGAGAAGTTATCGCTAAGTTCACTTTCTTACTTGCAGTACCTACTATGTGTGCGGCTACAGGGTATAGTATTTTGAAAAATTATAAAGTCATCCTGCTGGGAGACAACTTTTCAAATCTTGCTCTAGGGTTTACTACTGCCTTTATCGTAGCTCTATTCGTAGTTCGCTATGCCTTACCTTTTATCAAGAAATACAGCTTTGTGCCTTTTGGTATATATAGGATAATCCTAGGACTGATAGTGCTCGTTACAATTTATATAAAATAAGATGTTAAGAAAATTTAATTTTGAGATAGAGAAGAGGAGCATTGAAGCGAGTTTGGCTCGTGTTGGCGTGATACATACGCCACATGGGGACATACTCACCCCAGCATTTATCCCTGTAGGGACAAAGGCTACTGTGAAGGCCTTAACAGTAGAAGACATTAAGAAAACTGGTGGACAAGCGGTACTAGCAAATACTTATCATTTGTATCTTCAGCCTGGAGCGGAGATAGTCAAAAATCACGGAGGCTTTGGCAAGATGATGAATTGGGTAGATGATAGTGGTAGAGTTTTGCCTACTGTGACAGACTCTGGAGGATTTCAAGTATTTTCACTAGGAGCAGCATTTGACACTGGAGTTTCGAAGATTGCTACCAGTGCTCAGCTGAGCGCAAAGCAAAAACAGACTACAGATGAACTGGGGGTAGTTAAAATAAAATCTAGCAAAAATCAAATGGCAAAAATAGATGAAGAGGGGGTGACATTCAAATCATTTATCGATGGCTCATATCATAGGTTTACCCCGGAGACTAGTATGCAGATACAGCATGATCTAGGAGCAGATATATTTTTTGCATTTGATGAGTGCACTTCACCTCTCGCTAGTCGTGAATATCAGATATCAGCCATGGAGCGTACACATAGATGGGCCAAGAGATGTATAGATGAACACAAGAGGCTCGGTGTGAGTGGGTCTACAGGTGAAGAGCAAGCATTGTTCGCAGTGGTGCAAGGTGGTGCGTACGAAGATCTTCGTAAAGAGAGTGCCGAAACTCTAGGGGCTATGGATTTTGATGGATTTGGCATCGGGGGAAGCTTTACAAAAGAGGATATGGGTAAAACCGTGAAGAGTGCCACAGAGAATCTCCCAGAAAATAAACCTAGACATTTGCTAGGCATAGGTGAGCCAGTGGACTTCTTTCTCGGAGTTGAGTATGGTATAGATACTTTTGACTGCGTCTCTCCGACTCGTATCGCACGCCACGGTAGTATACATAGCCTAGATGGTAAATTAAATATAACCAATGCAAAATATAAAAACGATATGAGTGCAGTGTGTGACGATGAGACTTGCCCAGCACATAGATATACAAAGAGTTATCTGTCTCACCTCTTCCGTGCTGAGGAGATGCTGGCTGCGACTATAGCCAGCGCTCACAATCTACACTTCTTGATCAAGCTGGTGGAAAACATCCGCCAGTCTATACTAGATGACAACTTCCTAAATTATAAAAAGGAATTCTGCGATAGATACTATGCTAATAAAAAATAAAAATATAATAGCGGTGGTGATTGGACTTGTTACTATTTTTACGATTTTATATTTCTCTTTTATTAGAGATAAAGTAAATATTTATGAGAATAATCTAAACTCATCTCTCAGGTTAGAGGAAAGAGAAGAGAAAAAAGAACTACATATACTAGTCGCGGGGGACATTATGCTGGATAGATATATCAGGAAGCAGATAAATAGCTACGGGTCAGCAGAGAATTTTGTGAATAATTTTCTACCATCTCTCAGAGAGATGAATAGTAAATATGACTACGTGATGGCAAATCTAGAGGGTCCGATAACAGAGAATAAAAGTAAAAGTTTAAATGATGATGGGACATATGGAAGAGATCTAATATTTACTTTTCCGACTAGTGGTGTAGAGATATTAAAACTTTTAAATATAAAAGTAGTTAGTCTAGCAAATAATCATACCGATAACTTTTATCGTAAAGGTTACGAGGATACAAAAAAGTTCTTGGGTATTGGTGGGATAAAATATTTTGGTAATCCATACAATGAAAAAGAAAATCTTTCACAAAAAATATGTGAGAAAGATATTTGTATTACGTATGTAGGTTATCATCAATTCACAAAAGATAATGCGGTAGAGATCGTAAGTGACGAGATAAAGAGAGTTAGAGACGACACAGACTTTATCATCGTTATGCCTCACTGGGGTGAAGAGTATGAGAAACTTTCAAATCAAAAGCAAAAAAATCTAGCTCACGCCTCTATAGACGCTGGAGCAGATATGGTTATAGGTTCACATCCGCATGTAGTACAAGAGTCAGAGATCTACAAAAATAAAAATATTTACTACTCACTCGGCAACTATATATTTGATCAGTGGTTCAGTGATGGGGTGAAGAATGGACTCGTGCTAGACATTATATTTTCAAAAATATGTAAAGATAAATCTCAGTGTGAGAGAAATATAAAGATAAACAAGAGTTTAGAAGTGCATATAGAAAAAGACCTTATAAAATATAGATAATTCCTACTGGGGATTATAAAAAGTTAGATTTTGTGCTACAATATATCTCATATTATTATATGTTTAATTTTAATTTCTTTAAAAGAACAGAAACTCCAAAAATCCGTCAGTCTGTCACCTCAGTAAGGAATTTTGAATCTGTAGAGAAAACTGAAGAAGAGATAAACTCTGAGAAAATAAAATCTGCAAAGAACTTTAAAGAGTTATGTACAGTGATAAGAGAGATAGAGCCACTAGTAGCTACAGCGACCATAACCAGTATCATACATTATAAAAAGGGTCAGGCTAAGGTTGAGTCTGTGACAGACGGTTTCGGTATAAGAGAGAAAGTTATCGAGTTGATATTTGGAGAAAAAGTAAGTGAGGCAAAATCTTTTGAGGAGCTCTACAAAATCATTTCAGCCAAAAAAATTATAACCACAGGTCACGGATATGTCAAAGCTGAGAAACTGATAGAGCAAATTAAACTTGCAGAGAATGGGGACTTTTATATCAATGATATTACAGCTATGAGTCATATCAGACACAAAGTCGGTACACTTTTAAATCTAGAGGCTAAACAGTAATTTATGAGAGACATCATTAAAAATAAATTTGAACTCAAGGGTTTTACTCCTGCTGGAGATCAGCCAAAGGCTATAGAGTTACTAGTCAAAGGTGTAAAGACGGGTATGCAAAAGCAAACTCTTCTCGGAGCTACAGGAACAGGTAAGACTTTTACTATCGCAAACGTAATACAACAAATACAAAAACCAACTCTGGTGATAGCTCATAACAAAACTCTGGCTGCTCAGCTAGCTCAGGAGCTCCGTACATTTTTCCCTGATGCTGCGGTGCACTACTTTGTATCGTATTATGACTACTATCAGCCAGAGGCCTATATAGCAGCTACGGATACATTCATAGAGAAAGATGCTCAGATAAACGAAGAGATAGATCGTCTTCGTCATGCCAGCACTCAGGCTCTACTCACTAGGACTGATACTATCATCGTAGCTAGTGTCTCATGTATATACGGTCTCGGAAATCCAAAAGAGTATCAAAAAGTAAACAAACATCTTCAGGTGGGTATGCCAGCAAACAAAATAGCTCTCATGAGAGACTTTGTTAGTATATTTTATGATAGGACAAATGCCGATCTTTCACCAGGGACATTTCGCACTATCGGAAATAGGATAGATATCATGAGTATAGCAGATACTCTCATGCTTCAGATAGAGATAGCTGATAACAAGATCTCACGCCTAACTATCACTGATCCGGTGAATATGAAAGAGCTGGAAGAGATAACTGACTACTTCCTATATCCAGCAAAGCATTATGTTTCTGATGCTCCGACACGAGAGAGAGCAGTCAAGACTATAGAGGCGGAGTTGAAGCAAACCCTGATAGACTTTGAAAAGAATGGCAAAGTCCTCGAGTATGAAAGGATAAAGAGACGTACTACATATGATCTAGCGATGATAAAAGAGATAGGATTTTGTCAGGGCATAGAGAACTATAGTAGGCACTTTAGTGGCAAGGGGGTGGGTGAGGCAGCAGACACACTGCTCGAGTATTTCCCGAGAGATGAAAATGGTAAGCCAGATTTCTTAACTGTGATAGATGAGTCTCATGTGACTCTGCCTCAGTTACATGCTATGTATGGAGGTGATCAGAGTAGAAAACAAAATCTAGTAGAGTTCGGGTTTCGTCTGCCTAGCGCAAAAGATAATAGGCCACTTCGCTACGAAGAGTTTGTAGAGAGAGTGGGGCAAACTATATACGTGAGTGCGACGCCGAGTTTGTATGAGAAAGAAAATAGTCAGCAGATAGTTCAACAAATAATTCGCCCTACTGGCCTCATAGATCCTGTACTGGATGTGCGTCCTATCAGAGAGATGAAAAAGGAAGAGACTAAGAGTGGTGTGAAGTATGAAGGTCAGGTTCATGATTTTATAAATGAAGTTATAAAAGAAGTTAAGAACAAAAATAGAGTTCTAGCCACAACTCTTACAAAGAAGATGGCAGAGTCTCTTTCTGAATATTTAAAAGAGAAAGGTATAAAAGCAGAGTACCTACACAGCGATATCAAAACCATGGAACGTATAGAGATACTTACCAGACTTCGCAAAGGTGAATTTGACTGTCTGGTTGGGGTCAATCTTCTGCGTGAAGGACTTGATCTTCCAGAGGTGAGTCTGATAGGAATACTGGATGCAGACAAAGAGGGGTTTCTCCGTAGTGAGACATCTTTGATACAAACCATAGGACGTGCAGCGAGAAATGTTAACGGTAGAGTTATACTTTATGCTGACAATATCACAGGCTCGATGGAGAGGGCTATTGGGGAGACTAGTAGACGCCGTGAGATACAAGAGACTTATAACAAAGTACACGGCATAACTCCGACAACCATAAAGAAAGCCATCAATGACATAGCTGAACATATGCACACAGATCATGAGAGAGCAGTGAATGCTGAACTTGCGATAGATGAAAAGCTTTTCAAAAAGAATCCAAACAAACTCCTAAAGCTAAAAGAGAAACAAATGAAAGAGGCGGTAAAGGTGCTGGACTTTGAGACAGCTGCTATACTTCGTGACGAGATAAAGTTCCTGATGGACAAAATGGAAACGGAAAAAGCCGCTTAAACCCTTTATAAATACACGATTTATGTATTGTCAATATATTATATTATATATATACTTGCTATAATATATATAGATAAGCAAAGTTCAGAGCTTACTTATCTGCCAAAAATAAAATCGACAAAATATTTAATCTAGATTAAAAATATGAAAAACAATTATAAAATGTACGTCTCTCTTGCACTATACGCTATACTCGGCTTGGCCATCGGGTATGCTGTAGCGAGAGGTGTCATATACGCACATGATAAGTACGTAAATTATAAAGCACACTCTGCTATGAGTTCAAATTCAAATACTGACACTGATACAGTGAAAACATTTGAAGGAACTCTAACTTCAAATTTTGAAGGTACTAGCACAGTGAAGTATGCTTTTGTTTACGATGGTGCATATAGTGCGACTAGCACGAAACCAAAATACGCTTTCATAAAAGAAGGTACTAGCACTATAGCTACTATTTACTTCAGCTATGAGGGTGGACGTGGTTACTCTGCGGCAGACTATGTGAGTCAGGTTATCAAAAAGTCAGTTCCATCTATTTCTGCTGCGTTAGAGATGATGCATGGAGATAGTCCTTGGACTAAAACTAGTTCAGTCGGTACTGATTGGCATATCATGTCATCAGGTGAATATTTAACTGTGATTGAGAGTTCAAAACAAAATACTCCAAAGATAGAGTCTATACTCGAGACTTTGAGTTTTGTTAAGGTGGAAAATAAATAGTTTCTTTGTTACCCAAAAAATAAAATAAATAATAGCAAGTCGGCGCCATAGGCGCCGACTTGCTATTTCTATTTATATCTTGTAGTATGGTTAGTGAATTTCAACTTTAGGAGAAAAAGATGGATCTTTTGTATTTTATTTTTGTTTGTACAGGTTCAGCCCTTGTCGGAGCAATTTTTTTTGGCTTTAGGAAAATAGTCTTGTGCGCACCAGAAAAGATGTTTCTAATATCTTTTGTGTGCGTATTAGTATTTGTTTTAGCTGTTGAGTATTTTATCAGTGGCAAAATTGATCTAGCATGGAGAGAGATATTTAAGAATTTTGCTATCGCGCTATCATTTGCTTTTGGCACATATATTGGAGTCATCATAAATTTTTTGTGGCGACTCGGTTCAGCGAGAGAAAACTAACAAGGAGAAAATCATGACTTCAGATGTATCTTTTTTCTTACCCATGGGACTGTTCCTGGGCTATGCGGTCAAAGGAATGTTTATCACAAAGATTGATTTCTTTGAAGAAGAAGCACTTTTTATGCTAATCCCATTTCTGTTTGCCTTTATTCCAAACATATTCATTTTAAATTGGGTGAATGCTTATCATCAAAATATTCTTCTGACCGTTTTGATGTCTTGGTTTTTAGCTTTTGGATTTTGTATTGGGCTTATGCTCTGTAACAGAAGGCAGCGCGCTCTTGGTCTCGTCTGAAATCGTGTAGTACAAAAATATTCCCCCAGCTATTCACTTAGTCTGGGGGATTTTTATTTTATGAGATTATCTTTTGATACATTTCTTCTAACTCATGCATGTTGGTCTCATCCATAGCTCGTTTCCTGTTTTCCTTTTTCAGGTCATCTTCAGAGTTGGTCGGTATCAGATGCACGTGGGTATGGGGTATGGCGTAACCTTCGACTATCACGCAGACTCTCGCACAACCTAATTTACTTTTTAATAATTTTGCTACTTCTTTACTAGCTAACATCAGATCTACATAGTCACTCTCATCCATATCAAAAATATAATCTACCTCTTTCTTTGGTATGACTAGGGTGTGACCATCCTGTATAGGTTTGATATCCAGGAAGGCTAGATGTGTCTCCGACTCCCAGACTATCTTGGCGGGGATTTCTTTATTTATTATTTTTGTAAATATACTCATAAATAATAAATTATTTATCCCTATACTTTTACTAGATTTTGACTCATTATCAATGACACCAGATCTTCTTTTTTAATCTTGGTTTCTTTAGTATCTTCTCCAGATATCTCAGTGATATAAAAAGTTGGTGTTCCATTTTGAAATCCTGCTATCTCGTCTATTGTTATTGAGATTATCTCTCCAGACTCAGTAAGTCCAGAATATTTGTCACCCTTGTGTGGACTTATCATCATCTTTGTAAAAGTGTTTTTAAGGTTTTCTAGCATATATTTATTATTATTTGTTTATAGATAAAGTATAGCATTTTGTGTTATAATAGCAAATAATTTAGCAACAAATAAATAGCAAAATAGCAAACAAAATGGCAAAAAAGGCAATTAAAAGCATAGATAAGATAATAGTTAAAGGAGCTCGTACGCATAATTTGAAAAATATAAACGTCGAGATCCCTCGTAACTCTATGACGGTTTTCACTGGATTATCTGGTTCTGGCAAGAGCTCTCTCGCCTTTGATACTATCTTTGCTGAGGGGCAACGTCGCTATGTGGAGAGTTTATCTGCTTATGCTAGGCAATTTCTAAATCAAATGCAAAAGCCTGACGTGGATGAGATATCTGGACTTTCTCCGGCGATTTCGATAGATCAAAAATCAGCAGGACGCAACCCTCGCTCAACTGTGGCTACCATCACTGAGATATACGATTACTTGCGTGTTCTATATGCCAGAGTTGGTAAACCATATTGTACACAGTGTGATAGCAAGATAGAAAAGCTTAGCAATGAAGAGATAATTAACTTTATATTGGAGAGAGTAAAAAAGATTGATTATAAGCCGATCAAAAAGGAGGTTATGGGTGTAGAGTATAGCCATGCTGAAGTTCATATACTTGCCCCGATGGTAAGAGGTAGGAAAGGTGAGTATTATCAGATGCTTTATGATATGTTAGGCAAAGGCTTTACTGAGGTGATAGTGGATGGTGAGAAAAAGAGTCTCCGTGAGCAGATAGTACTAGACAAAAATAAGAAACACAATATCAGTTTCATAGTGGACTCTATCGCAATTGACGATTTTAAACTTCTCACAACTAAGAAAGATGCACTGGTACGTCTAGCTGAAGCAGTAGAGCGCGCACTCACTGAGGCAGAAGGGTTAGTCGAGATAGAGATACTAGACGAGACCACTGTCATGAGTAGCAAGTTCAGTTGTGCCAACTGTGGTTTCTCATTTCCTGAGATAGAGCCGAGACTTTTCTCTTTTAACTCACCTTACGGTGCCTGTGCCACTTGTAATGGTCTAGGGACAAAATATTTTGGTGGACTCGATGCCTGTGAAGACTGTGGAGGCAAGAGACTTCGTGCTGAAGCACTAAACGTATTTCTCAGTGATACAGAAAAGATTAATATAGTAGATATCACGGATCTGACTATCAGTAAAGCACAGGAGTATTTTAAAAATCTTCCACTTACGGAGAAAGAGAAAAAGATAGCTGATGTGATAGTGAGAGAGATAGAGAGTAGGCTAGACTTCATGTTAAATGTTGGGCTAGACTATCTACAGCTTAATCGTAAAGCAGACACTCTCTCAGGAGGTGAGGCTCAGCGTATCAGACTTGCCTCTCAGCTTGGCTCTCAATTAGTAGGAGCTTTGTACGTGCTAGATGAGCCAACTATTGGCTTGCATCAGAGAGATAACGATAAACTCATCGCTACTCTCACTCATCTTCGCGATATGGGAAATACTATCATAGTGGTGGAACATGATGAAGATACTATATATGCTAGTGACTATATAATTGACATCGGCCCTGGAGCAGGCGTGCACGGAGGAAATGTGGTAGTCGCAGGTCCGCTCGATGAGCTACTAATGGCACCAAAGAATACTTCAAAAAGTCTCACTCTCTCATATCTTCGAAATGAAACCATGATACCAGTGCCAGAAAAGAGGAGATCAGTAGAGCGTGGAGAGTTGAAAATAAAAGGAGGAAATATTTTTAATATTAAAGACATGAACGTGACTCTCCCACTCGGCAAAATGAGTGTGATTACTGGTGTCTCAGGATCTGGTAAGAGTAGTCTCATGTATGAGATTATCTATACCAATCTAAATGCCAGACTAGAAAAACGCCACAGAAGTATCAAAACTCATAACTGTGAATCTTTCTCAGGGTCAGAGTATCTCTCACGTGTGGTGCTGGTAGATCAGAGTGCAATAGGCAGAACTCCGAGAAGTAACCCAGCTACATATACAGGATGCTGGACTTTTATACGTGATCTTTTTGCTGAGACAGAAGAGGCTAGGATAAGAGGTTGGAAAGGTTCTAGGTTTTCGTTCAATGTAAAAGGTGGACGTTGTGAAGCTTGTCAAGGAAATGGTGAGATAGCAGTAGAGATGCATTTCTTGCCTACTGTATATGTAACCTGTGATGTTTGTAACGGTAAGAGGTTCATGAAAGATACCTTAGAAGTAAAGTGGAAAGGTAAAAGTATTTTTGATGTGCTGGAGATGACAGTAGAGGAGGCTATAGTATTTTTCAAAGATATACCAACAGTGCATGATAGACTGGCCACGCTCGAAGCCGTGGGTCTCTCATATTTAACTTTAGGACAAAGTGCCACTACTCTCTCAGGAGGTGAGGCTCAGCGTGTCAAGATTAGTAGTGAACTATATCGTCCTCATGTCGAGAAAACCATATACTTGCTGGATGAACCATCTATCGGTCTTCACTACGAAGATATTAGGAAGTTGATAGAGATACTAAACAAGCTAGTGGACAAAGGTAACACTGTGGTGCTGATAGAGCATAATCTAGACATAGTAAAGTGTGCTGACTATATCATGGATATCGGCCCAGAGGGAGGTTACGGTGGAGGGAATCTAGTTGCTCACGGCTCACCAGAAGATGTGGCCAATAATCCAAATAGCCATACAGGAAAGTATTTGAAAAAGGTATTAAAAAAAGCCAAAGACTTCGCCAAGAATAATTAAGATAAATATATAGCCAAATAAAAAAACCGCAAAAAATATTTTTTGCGGTTTCGTGTTCAGTTCTTGATTTTTAGTATTGCTTTGCAGCATCACCTCCAACCATTCTTGCGGTGGTTCCTGTCCATGGAGGACGACTTTCTGGAGTGCCTTGGTGAGATCGTGGTGGTTTGGCTACAAATTTGCGGCCAGTCTCACGATCATTTTTCTGTCGTTCTTTGTTTCCATTTGTCCCGTCATTTGGTTCTTTTTCATTATTCATAGTTTACACCTATTGTTGTGGTATTTTGGTTTCCCAGATTGGCACAGCCACCTAGCTCTCAATCCGTAACCAGGTAGTATTATACTATATATTGCTGGTACATGTCAAATAGTCAAATGTGCATAACTGTGTTAAATTATATACAAGAAAGCAATGACAAAAACAAAGCTCAAAGATAGTAATCTCCCAGAAACTCCTGGGGTGTACTTTTTTCATGACAAAGAAGGTAATATTTTGTATATCGGCAAGGCTACAAATCTGAGAGATAGGACAAAGAGCTATTTCTCAAAAGATCTAGCAGATACTAGAGGTTTAAAGATAGTTAACATGGTACTCGCCAGCGATCATGTGACTTTTAAGCAAACCGAAAGCGTTCTCGAGGCGCTACTCCTAGAGAGTCAACTGATAAAAAAGCATCAGCCAACTTTTAATAGTAAAGAAAAGGATGATAAGAGCTATGTTTGTATAGTTATAACCAAAGAAGATTTTCCGAGAGTGCTCACCATGCGTGTGAGAGACTATGAGAAAAGATTTATAAGTCAAAAAGTATCTTCACTAGAAAAGGTAGACAAAGTATATGGTCCATACACCTCCATGAATCAGATGCGTGATGCTCTCAAAATAATCAGGAAACTTTTCCCTTATCGGGATAGATGTGAAGTCTATGACGGCAAAAAGAATATCAAGCCATGCTTCAACGCTCAGATCAGGCTTTGTCCTGGATGTTGTGCGGGACTCATAACAAAAGAAGAATATAAGAAAAATATCAAACATCTAAAAGATCTCTTTGAGGGTAATTTTAACAAAATCAAAAAAGATCTAGAAAAAGAAATGAATCTGAATGCAAAATCTGAGAACTTTGAGCGTGCTGCCAAGATTAGAAATACTCTATGGTCTCTGAGTCATATCAAAGATATATCACTCATAAAAGATGAGGATCTCTTGGACTTCAAAAACAAAAATTATAGGATAGAAGCCTATGATGTAGCTCATATCAGTGGTACCTCGAGAGTAGGAGCCATGAGTGTAGTGGTGAATGGGGTCAAAGAGGTCAGCGAGTACAGGAAGTTTAAACTAGAAGAGAATACAAATGATGACTATGCCGGACTAGCTGAGATAATCAGGAGAAGATTTACTCACACTGAGTGGGAGTTCCCAGATCTGATAGTATTTGATGGAGGGGTCGGACAGAAGAATATAGGAGATAAAGTTCTGGCTGCTATGAATATCAGTATAGAGACTTGTGCAGTTACAAAAGACGAGAGACACAAGGCAAAAGAAATCATAGGCAATACATTAACTACTAACAATGCTAAGCTGAAGAAAGCTATCAGCCTCGCAAATAGTGAAGTGCACAGATTTGCTATCGGGTATCACAAGAAGCTCCGAGACGTTATCAGATAAAATAAATTTAGACAAAAATATAGGTGTGAATGTTTTTACATTCACACCTATTTTGGTTACTTACTTTTTCGGGGAAAAGAAGTCAGTGCAGTATTTTCTCCATGCTTCAGCAGCATGAAAACATTTTATGTGGAAGTATATAGTTGCTATATACAGTTCAGTCAATGAAGGCTGCATTTCTATTAACTCTTTTACAAGTTTAAGTTGAGCTTCACTGCTTGCCAATTTTATTGCCTCAGCTGTCTTCTCCATGGGAGATAATTTTTTATGATCTTTCGACATCCTAACTTTCCTATCTTCTTAAAATAAAAATCTTGCTCACTATTGAGCAATACGACCATTATAACCCATTTCATAATTAAAGTCAAATATGAGAAATCTCAAAAATTGAGTTGTGGATAACTTTTTATCGACAAAGTGATATTTGGTTTTTATATTTTCAAATGGATTTTGGTCAAATATTACTAAAAAATAACATTATAATCATTATCTATTTTACATATACAAGATATGTTGTATCATTATTTTATCTAGCTCTTTACAAATCAAGACTTAGTTGTAAGATTATATTTTATATTTGCTATGATAGTAACATTATAAAAAATAAATATATATTAAGATAACCAACATGTCACTCATTACAAATGTCAAAAAGAGAAACAATCAAATCGTAGAGTTTGAGATACAAAAAATCGAAGATGCTATATGCAAAGCCTTCATACAAGTTACCCGTGAAGAAAAGCGCGATGTAGCTCATCATATATCAGAGATAGTTTTAAAAGAGCTCGAGCTCGAGGCTATGAATCATGACGCTTATGTCCCTACAGTGGAGCATACCCAAGATCTAGTAGAAAAGCATCTGATGGCAGCTAACTTTTTTGACGTGGCCAAACACTATATCATATACAGATACGAACATACGAAGATAAGAGCAGAGAAGAAACAAGAAGATTTGGAAAAGCTAGAAGAGAGTGCTCTTAAAGTTACAAAGCGTGATGGTAAACTTCAGGGTTTTTCGGAGAAGAAAGTGAGAAGGTTCTTGTCTTATTTTACTCATGGTCATGAATCAGAGATAAATATAGATCAGATAGTAAATCAGATAAAGCTAGAGGCATTTGACGGTATGAGCACAAAGGACATATCAAAATCTATCACCATGATCATCTCTTCCATGATTGAGCTCGATCCGGCATATTCTATCTTTGCATCGAGACTACTTATGCGTGATGTATATCTCGAGGCAACACAAAACCATGATTTAGACTTCAAAAATATAGATCAAGAGCTACGTGATTCATTTGTCAAGAATATTAACTTTGGACTAGAGAAGAAATATCTCGCTCCAGAGATGGGAAATTTTGACTTGGTGGAGATTGCAAAACATATAGACTACACACGTGATGATCTGATGATGTATATGGGTACAGAGACACTATATGAGAGATACTTTGTACGTGACACACATGACACGAGAAGAATACTCGAAGACTTGCAAGGGTTCTGGATGCGTGTAGCTATGGGTCTCGCTCTAGGAGAAAAGCTCGAGGATAGAACTGTGCGTGCGGTGGAGTTTTATGATGTGATGAGTACTATGAGATTTATGCCTTCATCTCCGACACTGTTCCACGCGGGGACACATCATGCACAACTTTCATCATGTTATCTTAACACTGTTGGTGACTCACTCGAAAGTATATTCAAAGTTTACGCTGACAATGCTCAGCTCAGCAAATGGGCAGGAGGAATCGGAACCAACTGGACAACTGTCCGTGCCTCAGGCGCACTAGTAAAAGGTAGTGGTATCAAATCAAACGGTATAGTACCATTCCTAAAAGTCGCTAACGATGTGACTGTAGCTATCAATCGCTCTGGTCGCCGCAGAGGGGCTACTTGTGTGTATCTCGAGAACTGGCATTATGATGTGGAGGAGTTCCTGGACTTGAGGAAGAATACCGGTGACGATAGACGTCGTACACATGATATGAATACTGCACTCTGGATATCAGATACATTTATGAAGCGTGTTCGTGACGATGCTGACTGGTTACTATTTTCACCAGATGAGGTACCTATGCTGCTCGAGACTTATGGATCGGTATTTGAGTCGCACTATATCGCCTATGAGGCGATGGCAAATGATGGCAGGATTAAGCTTTTTAAAAAGATGAAAGCTCGTGACATGTGGAGGAAGATGGTGACTATGCTATACGAGACCGGGCACCCTTGGATTACTTTCAAAGATCCTAGCAATGTCAGAAGTCCACAAGATCATGCAGGTATAGTGCACAATTCAAATCTTTGTACAGAGATAACTCTTAACAATAGTCTCGAGGAGACAGCAGTATGTAATCTCGGATCATTTAA
>JAYVLF010000007.1:0-8849 GCA_043759615.1 Minisyncoccota bacterium
TCACGCAAGTGAAGGGGCTTTTTTTCTATTGTAATTTAAAATTTAAATGTTAATATATATACAGATACGAGTCAAATACAATACATCACGCTTGACAAAGTGTAAAGTAGTATGCTATAATGCATCAACTTACAGAGAGTAAGAAAATTTAAAAAACTTATAAAAATATATGAAAAATACATTTAACAAAATATTATCAACAGCAATGCTCGTAACTATACTCATGACTAGCGCAGGAGTTGATTTTGCTAGTGCTCAGTATCAGGACTACTATGATTACCCTGACTACACTAACACAAATATCGACTATACTTACGATAATCCAAATGTGGATTATGTAGATCACAATTGTTATTACAATTGTGATAATAGTTATGTAGATAATACTAGCTACGACTCTTACCCTGACTACACTAACACAAATATCGACTATACTTACGATAATCCAAATGTGGATTATGTAGATTACAATTGTTATTACAATTGTGATAATAGTTATGTAGACAATAATACTTACACATATCAAGATCCTTCATATGTGTATACAAATAGTCCTACATATACTTATACTCCAGCTCCGACATATACATATCCCGCTCCTACGTATACATATACACCGGCACCAACTTACACGTATCCAGCTCCAACATATACTTATACTCCAGCACCAACATATGTATATACATGTTGGAATGGTTCAAAGGTATCAAGCATGTCTCAATGTCCTACCCAAGTAGTAACTCCACCAGTGACAAAGATATACTGTTCATACAATGGTTACTATTATTCATCACAAGCTGAGTATAACTCACTATGTAAAGCTCCAATCACTCTCTATTGTGCGCTAAATGGTCAGACATACTCTTCGTCACAAACTTTCGCTGATGGATGTAAAAAGTACTGTTCACTAAATGGTTACTACTATACAACTCAAAATGAGTACAATAGTTATTGTAAAGCCCCGGTAGTATCTATATACTGTGCTATCAATGGTCAGACATATAGTTCACAATCTGCTTACAATCAATATTGTATTACTCCAGTAGTTACTCTATACTGTTCGATAAACGGTAAGACATATAATTCCCAGTCAGCTTACAGTCAATACTGTGTAAACAATACAATACACATATATTGTTCATACAATGGTTATTATTACTCTACACAATACGAGTACAATAATTATTGTAAAGCTCCAGTAACTATCACTCATCGTGTAGTGACTACAGTTCCGACAAACATCACCACAACTGCGGGCAGATGTAATGGAGTGGGTATCATACAAAATGGTGTATATAGTAACGGTTACTTTGAGTTCGGAGAGACTATGTCACTCGGACAAACTACTAATAGTGCAAATATCGGAAATAGTTCATCGGCTCCATTTTCAAATCTAATATCAGGACTAAAGTCAAACACTACATACTATTGTAGAGCAGTGATGACAAATGCTAACGGTACGTATAGAGGAGAGATTATGAGCTTTAGAACTTCAAAGACTGTTATCAATTATGTTCCTCAGACTCCAGTAGTAGTTAAACCTATCAAGACAATAGTTAAAGGTAAAACTATCATCACTACTCCAGCACCAAAGAAAGAAATCATCTGTACTGACAAAGGTGGTAACTACGACACTCTTACTATCGGCGAGAAGATAGTTAAACTAGATCTCACTAAATTAACTGCAAATGCTGTCGCCGGACAAGATTTTAATTTCAAATTAACATATAGCAATACTGCTCGTGTTACTCTTACAAATCTAACAGCTAAGATTATCGTTCCTACTGGTATGGACTATGTCTCTAGCACTAGAGGTGTATATGATACAGAGACTCGTACACTAAATATTGCTATGGACGAACTGTCATCATTAGAAAATGGTGAAGTTAATGTTAAATTAAAAGTATTAGAAGTCGGTGCGGTATCAAAATCTCTCACAGTAAACGCCTACATGTCATATGATGTTCTAGATGAGAATGGAAACACACTAAAAGAAGAGAATACTGACTATATGACATTCACTACTGGCTCTGCAGATGTTGCCGGGTCAGACGATACCAAGACTACAAATAGCTCTGCAGTAAATAGCTCAAACAGTATATTGCCGGACACATTGCTAGAGTGGTTAGCGGTTATCGCACTTATATTTATCCTTATAGTTCTAGGTAGAACTATATATGCTTCGATGAATGCTGATGGCAACGACGGTCATCATCACTAAAAGCGAGGTGAACTCCAACAACAAACAAAACAAACAAAACCCTGATATTCATCAGGGTTTTGTGTTATAATTATCTTCATGATACTCCAAAATATCTCAATAGAAATGATGACAGATCTAGCAAAATCTTTCCTAGAAAGTGTCGAGTCAGAGATCCATGAGACTGCTTATGTGGTCCATCTAATAGGGTCTATAGGAGCAGGGAAGACGACCTTTGCAAAGAGTTTAGCAAAAGAGTTAGGAGTAATAGAAACTTTACATAGTCCGACTTTTGTCATGATGCGTGAGTATGAGTGTAGAGAAAATCACATTAACAAACAGTTTAGGAAACTTATACACATAGATGCCTATAGATTTGAGAATAAAAGCGAGGGAGATTTTCTCGGTCTTGCTAGCGAGCTGAAACTTAAAAGCAATCTAATACTTATCGAGTGGCCTCTCCTGATGCATGCTCCAAAATATGATGCAGAGATTAGTTTTCTATTTGCCAAAGATAAAAAAGGAGAAGTGCGTGAAGGCTACAGAGATATAAAAATATCATATGCCAAATAAACAAAACAAAAAAGAAATAGTTTTACTTGTTGACTCACACGCTCTTCTTCACCGAGCTTATCATGCTATGGCAAATATGATGAGTGCTGAGGGTAAACCCAGTGGTGCCTTGTTCGGATTTGTGAAGATGATACACACAGCATCGAACTCTCTTCATCCAGAGCATGTGATCTGTTGTTATGATTTACCAAAGCCTACATTTCGTCACCTGGCTTTTGCTGAGTACAAGGGGACCAGAGCAAAGAGTGATGATGCCTTGCGTGATCAGATAGTTGAGAGTAAAAATTTTGCTGAGGCTATGGGAATACCCATATACGAACTAGAGGGGTTCGAGGCTGATGATTTGCTCGGGACACTCGCACACAAAATAGACAAAGAGAAATATGAGGTTATTATATTTAGTGGAGATATGGATGTGATGCAGCTCATCGAAGAAGGGGTAAAAGTTTTTGCCCAAAGAAAAGGAACAGACGTAGAGATGTACGGAGAGGAGGAGGTGGTTAAGAGATATGGTATAACCCCGAAACAAATACCAGATTACAAGGGCTTGGCGGGGGATAGTAGTGATAATATACCTGGAGTTTCTGGTATAGGTGAGAAGACTGCAGTCAAACTGATAGCAGAGTTTGATAATATCGAATCCTTGTATGAGACGGTAAATAGTGAGAAAAATGAAGATAAAGAAAGGCTTGAGAGTGTTGTCAGTAAAAGGATAATAGAAAAATTAAAAGCAGAGCATGATGAGGCCATATTCTCAAAGACCTTGGCTACCATCAGAAGAGATGCTCCCATAGATATCAAAGAGTTTAAAACTTTCGGCTCAGATATAGACAATGAAAAGTACAAGAGGCTGTGTGACGAGTATGATTTGCGTAGCCTTAAAAGCTATTTTGATAAGAAGTCGGAAGGGGATAGTTCCGCTACACACGAAGTCGAGGAAGAGATAAAGGAGATAGAGATAGAAACTTTACGATCAGAAGAATTGGAAGAATTGCAAATCATCAGCGCACTACTAAGTAGCGAGAAGACAAAGCTAACCTTTGTAGATATTAAAAATCTTTACGCTTTGAAAAGTGATGTCACATTTGAGATTGCGAGAGATCAGCTTTTGGTAAGACTAGAAAAAGAAAATCTTATAAATTATTATCGCGACATAGAAAATAAAATCACTCCCATACTAAAAGTAATGATGGGCTGGGGTATCAGCGTAAACAAAGAAGAACTAGAAAAGCAAAAGATAAATATAAAGAGCATGATAGATAGACTGGAAAAGGAAATACACGCTCTCGCGGGACAAGAATTTCTCATCTCAAGTCCAAAGCAGCTCGGCGAAGTTCTGTATGAGAAACTTGCGTTGGGGGTAAAAGTCAAAAAGACTTCTACAGGTAAACTTAGTACAAATGCTGACATGCTCGAAAAGTTAAAAGATGACCATCCGATAATAAATAAGATACTAGAGTGGAGAGAGGTAAGTAAGATATACGGCACGTATTTAGAACCGATGATAAAGTATGTACATGAGGATGGTAAAGTTCATCCACATTTTTTGCAGTTGGGGGCCAGTACAGGTAGATTCTCTTGTGAAAATCCAAACATGCAAAACCTCCCGATAAAGAGTGAGTTAGGACAACTCGTAAGGAATATTTTCGTAGCAGAAGAAGGAAAAAGTTTGATTTCTATAGATTACTCACAGATAGATCTGAGAGCAGCAGCAATACTTTCAAAAGATGAAAGACTTATAGATATATTTAAAAGAGGGATAGACGTACACAAAGGTGTGGCAGCACAAACATTGCACAAAAGTGAGGATGATGTGACATCCGCAGAGAGGAACAAAGCTAAAGCGATTAACTTCGGAATACTGTACGGTATGGGAGTTAGTGCTCTAAAAGAGGCGATGCATGTAGAGCGTAAAGAGGCTCAAGATTTTTATGACACGTATAAAGAAACATTTTCAACTCTGATGACCTATCTCGAAAATGTAAAAGACAGCGCAAAGAGGCTCGGATATACTGAGACCCTTTTCGGTAGGCGTCGTGATGTGCCGCTACTTCGTTCACCTATACCATTTATGAGAGCTCAGGGAGAGCGTATGGCTATCAATGCGCCAGTTCAAGGGTCGTCAGCAGACATTCTAAAACTTGGAATGATCGATGTCTGGGAAAAGTTTCATGAAGATTTTAAGACAGGAAAGCTGAAGATGCTACTGCAGATACATGATGAGTTGGTTTTTGAATGCGATGAGATTGACGCAAAAAGTTATGGAGAAAAACTCTCTAGAGTTATGAAAGATGTACTCAGTAAAAGAGGGATAAATATAATTCCGTTAGAGGCTAGTGTAAATATCGGACACTCTCTAGGAGAGCTTAAAAATTAGTAATTATATGTTGATATTAAGAGTTGGAGGTGATGAGAAAAAGATAGAAAATTTAAAAAAAGCAAAAAAGTACGATGTACCAAAGTACAATTTTGTCATAGCTGGAGAGCAGATAAACAATATCGGACAGTATTTTGATATAGACATGTTCGGAGAAAAGAAAATAGTGAGGATAGAAGAGTGGAACAGAGAAGAAGAGAGAAAGGTGCTTTACAAATATCTGGACGAGATAAAAGAGAGTAAGAATACCTTTATCATAGAGGAGACAGAGATGTTAGATGCTACACTGACAAAACTCGCAAAGCATGCCAGCATATTTATCGATGCCAGAGTAGACAAGAAGATGAATCAGTATACCCCGTGGAAACTCTCTGACTATTTTGAAGCGAGGGACAAGAAAAATCTTTGGCTAGAGTTTATCCGCATAAAAGGTATTTGTATAGAGTTAGAAACCAAAGACAAAGCTGACGAACCACTAAAAATCATCGGAGCCCTATCATACAAAATTCAAAATAGTCATATGAGTAAATATACAAAAGAAGAAAAATCAAAAGTGTATTTTGAATTGATTTCTATCATAGACAAGAGTCATAGTGCAGAAGCGGGGGACAAGGTTTATATCTGGGATGAGATAGAAAAGTGGTGTCTATCAATCTAGGCACAAGGGATAGTTTAAGTTTACTCTTACATATTAATAAAAATTATATAATTAAATAACATGGAAACAACACATAGTACACTATTTTTTGAATTTACAGATCTACTTAAAAAGGCAGTAGCTATTTCTTCAGAGCAAAAGATTTTATTTGGTAAAGATTATTTATCAAAAGATAAAAACATAGAGAAATATATTTATGAAGCATGTGAAGCCATTCAGCTCACTGGAGTCTCCTATCTAAAATATAAAAGAGATGTTTCTCATTATTCTGACGATGAGTTAAATAAAAGTATGGGTGAAATATGTGGCAGAAACTATGAAGTAGAGGCCAGGCTCGCATACAGAAGAATTCTTGAACTATTCATTGAGAGTCTTCTTTTTTCTAAAGTTAATGAAAATAAAGAGGGTGTTTTTAGATATTTTTTTCTAGCTAAAAACCTTAAAGCATTTTATTCAAGAAATAAAAACTCAGAAGATATTTGTGATATGTCGCTTCAATTTGATAAAAAAGTAATCTCGGAAATCAAAAAGGAGCTCAGTGGTTTTGGTTTTAAACAGGTGCCATTTTATATTTCTATTCGAAATAGAAAACCTAGAGACTTTAATAATGACAAGGATATTCCTGATTTGATAAAAGGATATTCTGCTTTGTTTAAAGAATCAATAGTTCAGTTATCTGAAAGCCAGAGACTTGCCGTAGGAAATTCATACCAGTCTTACTCTGCGGCAAGTGAAGTTGTTCATGGATACTCAGGAGGGCCTAAATTTGATTTGAAGCATTACCATCAGGAAATGCTTGGTTTATATGCAAAAATATACTTACTTACATTAAGTATATTAAAACAATTGATATTAATCGGTGGAGATAAAATAAACAATCTTGAATTAATAGGGTCGATTCAAAGTCTAAAAACTGAAACATCTAATCTAAATATTGGCGATATTGTTACAGTAAAAAATGAAGTGAAAGCAAAAATAATATATGCATCCGTTTCAAAAAGCGGTTGCAAGAAATATAGAGTTGAATATATAGATAAAAGAGGTAGTTGGAATTTTTCTTTCGATGAAGAGTGGTTTCTGTTCGAGGATCTAAAAAAACTACAGAGTAATTCTCTTTAATTGTTTATTTTGTTCCATCTCATACTGCTCGTCTGTAATTAACTTTTGATGATAAAGATAGTCTATTACAATATTTCTTGCTCTTAAAACTTTATTGTAAAGCTCATTTGATGTTTTTGTATTACGAGTATTAAAATAATAAGTCTCATAATTTAAATCATATTCCATATATATGGACAAATTATTTATAAAATCTAAGAAACTTTCTGAGGGTTTCTTTCCGTGACGAGTAACTGATAGAAGTTGTTCATGAATGGCTTTTTGATTAATTTCAGAATCATTCAATATTTTATATAAATCAAGGTCAATCTGGCCACGGTAGTAAGATTCTTTTATAGAAATTTTCAGAAGCACTTCTAAGACGTAGATGATATTTTCTAAATCTTGATTGTTTCTAAGGAAGTTTAATAATGTCATAGACTTAATTATATCATTTTTATTTAAAAACTTTTGGTGTCCCCAGTAGGAATCGAACCTACGACCATCTGCTTAAAAGGCAGTTGCTCTACCAGCTGAGCTATAGGGACATACTCTAATATTTAGAGAAATATCAGAGTTCTTATATATTAGCATATTTGTTAGGTTTTGTCTAAATTTTAAATTGTTATCAACAGCTAGATTTGCGTATTTGGCTGTATACTATATATATGAAAAAGTCATTAAAGTTTTCGTTATTTGCACTGGTTTCGTCTGCAGCACTATCAATATCATTTGCTTATGCAACTAACCCTCTCACCCCATTTACTCCAGCAGACAAGATACTCGATCCTAACTGTCTTCCTACAGATAGTAACTGTTATGTATCTAACACTACAATAACTAATTTAAACATAACGGGTAAAGCTCCTACTATAGTTGGTTCTGAGCTGATAACGAACGGTAACTTTGCTACGGGGACTAGTGGATGGGTTCTTCAGGACTGCGCCTCTTATGGTGCTGGAGTGGTTACAGTTATAAATACAGCTTGTTCAAATACATATGTATCAACATCCATATCAGTGGAAGCGGGTAAGACCTACTTACTAACTTTTACAATCTCGGGAGCTACAGGTAAAGAGCTTTATGTTTATAATTTAGGATCTGTCACCTTTTTTAACTCCTTTGAAAATAACGGAACAGAAAATGGACCACATAGTATAGTTTTTAAAAGCGGTGCGACTGAAGTAACTACACTCTACTTTGAGCAAGGTTACAGTATTCCGGGAGACGGAGGATCTTTTTCATTGGACAATGTATCTGTAAAAGAAATTGAAACTTTGACTCCTTCTCTTACACTAAAAGACTGGGAAGGAAGTAGTTTGTTTTCAATAGGGTCTAATATCTATAAAAATATAGCGCTAGGCAAGAATGCTTTAGGAAGTAATACTAGTGGTACAGATAATTTAGCAATAGGTGAGAACGCTCTCCTATCTAATCTTGACGGTTATCTTAATACTGCATTAGGAGAAGACTCTCTTTCACACAACGTTAGTGGCTATCAAAATACTGCTAACGGAGCACTCTCTCTAAAAGATAATGTTGGAGGTAACAATAATGCTGCCTACGGAGTTGCTTCTCTAAGGGACAATGTCAACGGTAGCAATAATATAGGTATTGGTTTATCTTTAAGATTTAACAAAAATGGTAGTGAGAATGTATCTATAGGAAACTCTTCAGGTCAAAATATAGGGACATCTTCTGGTAATATTTTTGTCGGTCATGCGTCAGGTCAGGGAAATTCTGGTTACGGGTCTCGTTTCACTTCTTCAGCCAATACCATGATTGGAACTGAATCAGGGTTCAACATCGCCACCTCCACTGGTAACCTCTTCCTCGGATACAGATCAGCCTACTCCCAAACCCTCGGAGACTACAACATCCTCCTCGGCTACAACAATAACTTGGCTAGTACCACCGGCTCTAATCAACTCAACATCGGTAAT
>JAYVLF010000008.1:0-3679 GCA_043759615.1 Minisyncoccota bacterium
CCATCGAGATCTTCATTTGCGAGGCCAGTTTTGCAGCTCGGACACCAATTGATAGGTTCGAAACTCTCATATGCTAGACCTTTTTTGTAGAGCTGTTTAAATATCCACTGTGTCCACTTGTAAAACTTTGGATCTGTGGTGTTTATCTCTCTATCCCAATCATAATCAAAATTTATTTTGTTTAGCTGAGATTTGAAGTTGGCAATGTTCTTTTCTACTGCAACTCTCGGGTGAACTTTGTTATTGATAGCGAACTGCTCAGCAGGAAGACCAAATGCGTCCCACCCCATCGGGTGTATCACCTCATAGCCATTCATCTTTTTGAATCTACTATATATATCTGTAGCTATGTAACCCTTTGGGTGTCCGACATGTAGCCCTTCACCACTCGGATATGGGAACATATCTAATACATAGCATTTCTTTTTGTTATTATTGTTTTCCATATTATTTGTTGTAAGAATTTAAATAAAAGTCCCAGAGACTTTTCATATCATCTCTAGTCAAGATCTCTCTGACATCAGCTTTTTCCACCCATACGAAGTCACATATCTCAGACTCCTCATCACTCACTCCTACATTTTCAAGATCCTCTAGCTCGGCTACGACAAGATTATAATGCGCCATTCTGTTTTGATTTTTGACCACATGATAAAATATCCCATGTGAAGCAAAGTCCATCACTGTGACATTTCTGATATTGATAAATCCTGTCTCTTCTTTTATCTCTGTCTTTGCAGTATCTTCTTTGGTCTGACCTTCTTCTATGCCGCCCGTCAGGAATCCATTCCAATTCACTTTTTTCCATTTTGATATCAAAAACTTTTCTTCTGTTGGATGCTTTATGATCACCGCCACATTGTTCCTCTCCACTATCTCAGCACCTTCTTTATAATTATCCGCTCCTCCGCTCATATTCACGTCCAGATATTCACCTTCTCTTATATTTTTATAGTATTTCTCATCTATATTGATATTTGTATTTAGCATATGTATATTATAGCAAAATTAAGGTACAAAAGAAAATGCCGACTGCGTAGCAGTCGGCATTTTCTAAACCTTCATTTTAATTTTAATATACTGGATACTTTATCGGATCTATAGTTCTAGTAAAACAAGTAAGTCCTAGGCCATGATTCCAAAATGGAGACACGTCATAGCTATTGTAGTAACTATTCATAAGATCATAAGATTTTTCTGTTTGATATATAGATGTTACTTTTTGATCAGTTAGATTATTGCCATTTTCATCATAGTTCCTCTCAGCTTCAAAAGTAGCACAAATTTCAAATTTTGCTGGACTAGGTATCTCACATGAGACGCCTACACTACTAGTAAATTTGCTTGGGTAATAATTTTTGCAATTTTGCCCATATGATTTTACTATTTTACTATTCTCTATTACTCTATAGGCAAATGGAGTCTTATCTACTGGATCAGTAGGAGCGATAAAGTTGTAGCCTGATACATCACCACTATTTAGCTGCGCGATATCACCAGGTAAAGTCTTTGTCCTTTGCCAATAGTTCAGCACTTGACTCTGTATATTTGTGAGACCCTCTATTCTCTTTTCATCAAATCTGATCTTACGAATAGTCGCTGGACTACCGATGATACTGATACTGTAGGCCATGATACCGAAGACAACAACTAAACTTACAATGGTCGCAACTATTGAACTAGTGTTACTATTTGTATATTTCCTCTCTGATAGGAAATAGTTATACGCTCCCAGTACTAAACTTAGCACAATAACAGTTAGAGCTTTGAGTGCCCCTGCTGTTGAACTTGAGCCTCCTAGATAGTTATAAAGCACATACATAAGAGTTCCTACTATGAATAGCCCTGAGAGAGTCATCACTGCGTATTGTGAATACTTTAGTGCTGAGACCTCACGTCTAGAAGCATTTGCTTTTAGATAATTTGCACGCATCCAAGCTAGTCCTAGGTAAATTGGAAAAGCAATGGCCGCGATAGACACAGCGAGACGCATGTCATCGTTCAAAATACCCACACCATTGTAAGAAACTGCAGTGAGAACATCTGGGAACTTCTTATCTATTGCTGAGAATATGATTTGTACTACAGAAACTATAGAGAAGAATAGAGCTACGAACATACCTAGCTCGATACCTACCTCTTTTGCTTTGAGAGAGTTTGCATTGTCTCCCCCTCTTACCATACGCACTATCATATATACTACTGCTCCGATGATTATCATCGGGATCATAACTCCGAGACCGATATATAAAGTTAACATAATTTTTATTTGTATTATTTTAATAAATTCTACTTTTCGTGTTATACTGTAGAACTATAAGTAAGTATAGCATATATGCAAAATTTAGAAGAAAAAGCCATAAAAATATCATCCTGGATAGGATCTATACAAAGTCTGCTACTGCACACTTTTATTTTTGTGATTTCTTTTGCTTTGGTACTATTTGGTGTAGCTTTTGAGAGAGTGCTACTGACATTAACAACTATACTTTCACTAGAGGCTATATATCTAAGTATATTTATACAAATGAGCGTAAATAGAAATCAGAAATCTCTAGAGATAACTCAGCAAGATGTGGAGGAGATACAAAAAGATGTGGAAGGTATATCTGAGGATATAGAAGAGATACAGGAAGACGTAGAGGAAATCTCGGAAGATATCGAGGAGATACAAGAAGACGTGGATGAGATACAAAAGGACGTGGATGAGATCCAAGAAGACGTGGAGGAGATATCGGAAGATGTAGAAGAGATGCAAGAGGAACTAGAGATAGACAATGACGAAGAACACAAATCAACCAAAACTGAAAAGAAATTAGAAACTAAATAATTAGTCTTCTTTATTAAATATAGAAAGTCCAAAGTGGATGATAGACAAAACTATCGCAAAGTATATACAATAAACGAAATTATCAATTGAGAATCCAGAAACCACTCTGTCAGTAATATAAACCATAAAAGCATTTATCACTATACTAAAAAGTCCTAGGGTAATTATATTTATCGGAAGAGAGATGATACTTATGACTGGTTTTATGAGAGTATTTACTATAGCCAAGATAATAGTAACCAATAAAAGATTTTGAACAAATATGCCTGTAGTAGAATTATCAAAATGCACACCGGACTTTAATATATAAGCAGTGAGAGCTATACCTATAACTGAGAAGATGAAATTTTTTATCATGTGTTAATTATATCATATATACATAAAAAAAATGCAAGCAGCGGTTGCTGTTGCATTTTTGTGTTGACTGGAACTTTAGGCAGTTTCAGGGATTTTTGGTTTTACCAAACTTGCCAGATAATCACCGATTTCTTGGCGACGAGCGACGAGTTCTAGAGACGGACCCATCTTCACTTGCTTGCGCTGATCGAGCTCGTCAGCAGAACCAGAAGAGAGATAAAGAAGTTCTAAAATCAACTCTTTACCAGACATTTCCATGATTGGTTTTGTGTGGTCGTGTACCACACCCTTAACTGAGCTCATTGTCCATTGCATATTTATACTCCTGTTTTAAAATAAAAAGAACGAAAACCTTGGAGACTTATAATACAACATTTTTGACTATATTGCAAGCTCTTCTCTATTCACTGTCACCTCACTCTTTACCATTTTAAAACTATATCTTCCTATGGTTCTATCGTCTTCAGTCTTCACTGAGACACGCCAGAGACC
>JAYVLF010000009.1:0-2876 GCA_043759615.1 Minisyncoccota bacterium
TTAAATGCTAGAGCTGAGAATGGTGCTGTATCTGATACATCACGAGTGATGGCTTCTCCTGTTAGTGGAGAGAGTCCTTTTGGAAGAGGAATATCTAGAGGGCTTGGCAAATAATCGATAACCGCGTCTAGTACGAGTTGTACTCCACGATTCTTCAAAGCTGATCCACAAAATACCGGATGGAATTTTGAGGCGATAACTGCCCTGCGGACTGCTGCTCTTAACTCTTCTACTGTGAACTCTTTTCCTTCTAGGAATTTTGTCATCATCTCATCATCAGTTTCAACTATCTTCTCAACCATAGCTGCACGACGAGTCTTTGCCTCCTCTAGGTACTCAGCTGGTACTTCTGAGTGAGTCATGTCTTTACCTTTGTCTCCTGAGAAAGTAACATGCTTCATAGTCAGTAGGTCGATGATAGATTCAAATTCATCTTCTGCTCCGATAGGCATATGCATCTGAGCTGCATTTTTTGAAAGTCTGTCTAGTATAGACTGGAAAGCCTTGTCATAGTTAGCACCCATACGATCTAGTTTATTGATAAAACAAATTCTTGGCACATTTCCGTCCGATGCATATCTCCAGTTAGTTTCTGATTGAGGTTCAACTCCTGCAACACCATCAAATACCACTACTGCTCCATCGAGTACGCGTAGTGAACGCTTAACTTCGATAGTAAAGTCGATATGTCCTGGGGTGTCGATAAGGTTAAAACGCATTTTGCGAGAGTCGTCCTTGTCTAGAGATGGTTTCCAAAAACAAGTAGTCGCAGCTGAAGCGATAGTGATACCACGCTCACGCTCCTGCTCCATCCAGTCCATCACTGTTGCTCCCTCATGCACCTCTCCGATTTTGTGAGATACTCCTGTGTAAAATAGTACACGCTCGCTAGTTGTAGTTTTACCTGCATCTATGTGAGCGATGATACCAAAGTTTCTTACTCTATTTAGTGGATAATCTCTTGCCATACTGTTTATTTTTTTGAATTTGTTTTATTTTTTAATAAGACTAACATAATAACATAAAAACGCTATTTTTCAAAGTCCTTTGTCCTAGGCTAACACTTCTTTGTTTTTCTTTTTACTAGGTGTACTCTCGACTATTAACTCATCTTTTTTGACTTTTACCTCTACTTTGCCACCAAGAGCGAAGACTCTATCTATCATCATATTTGCCACTTTGTTTAGTATGTGGGTTTGTATATATCTTCTTATCGGTCTCGCACCAAAGTGTGGGTCATAGCTTTTCTCAGATACATAGTCTAGAGCTTCGGGAGATAGATTCAGAGCTATTTTTTTCTCTTCTAGTCTTTTTCTTACTATTTCTATCTGGAGATTTACTATGCGTTTGATATTTTCTTTGGTCAAGATGTCAAAGATGATAACGTCGTCGAGTCTATTTAGGAATTCAGGCTTAAAGAACTCCTTGAGACTACTCATGACCTTTTCTTTTACGCTATCATATTCATTTTGACTTTCTGAGACATTGAACCCTAAACTCTCCATCTTTTGTATGTGATTGCTTCCTATATTACTAGTCATGACGATGATAGTGTTTTTAAAGTTAGCTACACGGCCTTTGTTGTCAGTGAGTTTACCTTCATCGAGAACTTGTAAGAGTATGTTAAAAACTTCTGGGTGAGCTTTTTCAACTTCATCAAAAAGTATAACTGCATATGGTCTATGACGTACTGCCTCAGTTAACATACCACTCTCTTCATATCCCACATATCCAGCTGGTGAGCCTATCATCTTGCTGATGCTATGTTTCTCCATATACTCACTCATATCTATCTTGATCAGAGCTTTCTCATCGTTAAACATGAACTCAGCCAGAGCTTTTGTCAGTTCTGTTTTACCGACTCCGGTAGGTCCGAGAAATAGAAATGATCCTATTGGGCGATTTGGATCTGATATACCTGCACGAGATCTCCTCACACTATCACTGATTTTCTTGATCACAGAGTCTTGGCCTATTACTTTCTCTCTGAGAACATCTTCCATATTTGCAAGTTTGTAAGACTCCTCCTCTAGCATCCTATTTAGTGGTATGCCTGTCCAGCGTGATACCACTGCCGCGATATCCTCTTCGAGTATTTCTTCTTTTAGTACTCTTCTATGCTTTTGCATCTTTTTCAATTTATCATTCACAGCCTCCAGACTAGACTCTACTTGTGGGATTTTGCCATAGCGTATCTCAGCCACCTCTGCTAGGTCGCCTTTTATCTGCAAATTCTCAGCTTCTATACGGAGAGACTCTAGAGACTTTTTGTATTCACGCATTTGATTTAGTAGTTCGTTCTCAGTGGTCCAGCGCATTTCTAGATCGTGGACTTTGGCCTTCACGTCTGCGATCTCTTTTTCTATCTCTGTTATCCTCTTGCCAGCACCAGTCTCTTCACCTAAGTGGGCGAGTATTTCTTTGTTTAGTGCCTCACGCTCTATTTCTAATCTCTGAACTTTCCTGTGGGCCTCCTCTAGTTCAGGCGGTTTGTTTTCTAGTGATATGCGTAGTGATGAAGCTGCTTCATCGATAAGATCAACTGCTTTGTCAGGGAGGAATCTGCTTGTGATATATCTAGTAGAAAGATTCACACTGGCAACTATAGCATCATCAGAAATACGAACACCGTGAAATAGTTCATATTTTTCTTTTAGTCCACGAAGTATAGCTATGGCATCAGCACTAGAGGGTTCTTCGACAAATACAGGTTGAAATCTCCTAGCTAGAGCTGGATCTTTTTCTATATATTTCTGATACTCTTTGAGTGTGGTTGCTCCTATAACTTTTATCTCTCCACGAGAAAGAGCTGGCTTTAGTAGGTTTGCTGCGTCCGCTGAACCTTCTGCTCCTCCTGCTCCTACTATAGTGTGTAG
>JAYVLF010000010.1:0-8710 GCA_043759615.1 Minisyncoccota bacterium
CCTACTATAGTAGGAGCTTGACCTGTTATAGATAGATTACTTATAGTAGTATTAGTTACATAACAGTTACTGTCTGTTGGGAGACAGTTAGGGTCTAATACTCTATCTGCTGGGGTGAAGGGAGATGTAGGATTGATAGCATAAGCAGATGAAAGTATAGAGAGGGAGAGAGTTAATAATATAAAAGACTTAAATATGTTGAGAGGAGAGGTTTTTGTCATTAAGCATATTATACCTCAGACAGTGAGTATGATTCGTGGATTGTCCACAGGATGAAGAGTCTACTCCTCGTCTTCGTCTGGCATAGCCTCAGTAGCGAATACTTTTGGATTCACCTTGTCGAGATATCTCTGTAGTATCAGAGCGGCGGCGGCGTCATCGACATTTTTATTTGCTTCTGGCTGCTTCCTAGCTTCTGCAGTAGTGAACCACTCTTTCTCAAAGGCCACAGTAACTCCGAGCTCATTCTCTATCTTAACTCCAAATGCTCGAGCGTCTTTGGCTATAGGATTTGGTTTACCTTTTAGGTCTAGGCTCTCACCGATGACCACACAAACTATATCCATAGCTTTTACTATCTCCTTCACATCACGTATCAGATCTTTATTGTTCTCACTGATCATAAGAGGAAATGCTAGCATCCCATCTTCATCACTCTGCGCGAAACCAACTTTTTTGTGACCGTAGTCTATTCCTAAGTATCTCATATTTTTTATAATTATATTTTAACACAAAATAAAAAATTATTGTAGAAAAGTCCAAAAATAGTAAGGGGTGATTTTATTTTAAAAATATGTTAATATGTGTGACATGGAAGTGTGGCCGAGTGGTTTAAGGCACTTGTCTTGAAAACAAGCGTAGGGCAACTTACCGTGAGTTCGAATCTCACCACTTCCGCCAAGAAAAATACACGAGCAATCGTGTATTTTTTTTATTAAATGACCATCACTTCTTGACTATGAATTGTATGCTGTTTCTAGGTCGGCAACGATTATTTTTTGCATTTTCATCATCGCTTGCATAACCTTGCCAGCCTTTTCCTGATCAGGATCCATCATAAGCTCCACTAGCCTAGTCGGTACTATTTGCCATCTCATACCGTACTTGTCTTGACACCAAGCACAGTCTTGAGCTTTGCCACCATCTTTGATAAAAGTATCCCAATAATAATCTACTTCTTGTTGGTCTTTGCACGAGATAGTAAAAGAAATACTTTCATTGTATGGGAAATCCACTCCACCATTCAATGCTTGAAATTTATTACCGTTTAGTTCAAATGCTACTATAGCTGGATGCTTGGAGACAATT
The DNA here is from genome assembly GCA_043759615.1 of Minisyncoccota bacterium. Taxonomy (GTDB): domain Bacteria; phylum Patescibacteriota; class Minisyncoccia; order Phycocordibacterales; family UBA5272; genus JAUPVO01. Next base: position 1,309 of record JAYVLF010000010.1, read on the forward strand.
TTAGAATTTGGGAAAATAGAACAGTAATATTCTGCTTTTTCCAAAGCATTATCTTTGCACCAAAGACATGGGACTATTGGATTTATTGTTGTCATGATTATGATTTTATTTATTGATAATTAGGTAACTCTATTTTACCACTTTTTTATGCTATAATACACCCATGAAATACACAGGCGCATGTCATTGCAAAAAAGTTAGCTACGAAGTTCAGATGGAAATAGACAAAGCCATCTCTTGTAACTGCTCACATTGTCAGGCAAAAGGGCTCCTCTTAAGCTTCACCACTGCTGACAAGTTCACCCTACTATCTGGAGAGGACAATCTTACTAGTTACAAATTTAACAAGGAAGTTATCGATCATCTGTTTTGCAAAACTTGCGGAGTTCAAGCATTTTCAAAAGGTAAAGATCCGGAGGGCAATGCTACAGTAGCCATCAACGTGAGAACTTTGAATGGTATCGAGACAGATGATCTAGAAATCATGAAAGTTGATGGTAAGAGCTGGTAATACACTGGTTTGAAATAAAGTCCTACTGTTATCGATAAAATAGAAAACATGAACCTATCCTTCATAACATGGTTACGTCCGGCCTATACGTGACAGCTTTGATCCACGAAGATACGATAAAGATTTTAAAAGAGGGTTAAAAGAAATGCTAGGAAAGTAATTTTGAAATAAATAGGCTTGCATAATTCATGTAAGTCTATTTATTATTTTGTGGATAACTAGTCTATCTATTATTTAACCAAATGTTAATATTGAGGTGGAAACATATATAAAATTTATTTAACAACTTAATATTGGCCACCGTAATTTGTATTGGACAATCACAATATAAAAAATTTTGGTTGAACACAAAAAAATGGAAAAAACAAATTCGGTAAACAAGTCTCTTGGTTACAAACTAAGGACAAGTATTTTTACTATAGCGATAGTAACTGGGGCCATTTATCAAGTAACCTTTGCAACACCACCAAGCACACCTTACAATCCAGGAGAAACGATAGCCCCAATATGCTCACCGGGAAGCAGCAACTGTACAGTTAAACCTTATGCGGTCTCAGGTGCAAATGCTGACATAACTTCTCTTTCTGGATTAACTACAGCCTTAACCCCGCCACAAGGTGGCACAGGCCTCACCTCATACACAACTGGAGATATGATGTATGCATCAGCAACCAATACGATCTCCAAGTTATCTGCTGGTACAAATGGTTACGTACTCACCCTTGTAGGAGGAGTTCCTTCTTGGTTAATAAGTTCAGCCTCTGGGACATCTTATCTCGCAGGCAATGGTATTACTTTATCCACGACAACCTTTTCTGTAAATGAGTCTCAGCTTAGTCTCAGTAACCTAGGAGGAGTGCTCGGAGTGAGTAAAGGAGGCACTGGTACGAGCACAGTATTCTCTGCTGGCTCTGTGATATTTTCTGGAGCAAGTGGAATATTTTCACAAAACAATAACGCCTTTTCTTGGGATAATACAAATAGTAAACTTTCTGTAGTTGGGACAATCGCAGGGACCCATCTAAAAGGACTAGGGTCTACTCCTACAATAGTAGCAGGAACAGGATCTGGGACAGGAGGAATAACTGCACCTATAGTCTCGGTTTCTGGCACAGACTCATCTGGAGAAATAACTGTGACATCAGGAAATGGAGTACTCGCACTGGGGTCAAATGTATTCACATTAACTTTTGCAGCACCATACTCACAAACTCCACATGTAATATTTTCTCCTGCAAATAGTGCTACAGCTCTTCTCTCTGGGGCAACAAATGTATTTGCAACAAGTTCAGCTTCTACATTTTCTTTCTTGTCAGGAACTGCAGCCCTAACTCTACTAACTACGTACAAATGGACATATCAAGTTATAGAATAATATGAGAAAATCAATAAAGATATTTTTAGGGTTTTTACTTGTATTATCTGGATTCGACATGAACATATATGCATCCAACACAGACGGGGTTATTGATAGTGTTTATAAATATGCCTGGAGTGAAAAATTAGGTTGGATAAATTTTGGATTATCTAGTGGCAATGTGCACGTACTCGACGATAGACTTACTGGTTACGCTTGGAATGAAAATACAGGATGGATAATTTTAAATCTATCTTCTTCTACTTATGTAGCAAACAATAGTGAGGGTACGCTATCTGGCTACGCTTGGGGAGAAGGTATCGGTTGGATAGACTTTTTTGGAGTTACGATAGATTCAGATGGGTATTTTCACGGATACGCCTCCTCCACTCTCGGAGGACAAATCAGCTTTAACTGCCTAAACACAAATACTTGTGGGCAGTCAGATTGGAAAACAAAAACTGATTGGTTAAAAGCTAGTTTAAGATCTACACAGTCAAATCAGACTACAGTTATTACAAGTTTTGCTACTGGAGGGTCTTGGTTTCCAAATAATTACACGCCTATAAATAGCGTAAACACCCCTACCCCTTTAAATAAGGCTTTGACTCAAATAAAATCATCTACAACAACGAGGGAATGTTCTGTCTACTTATTGAAACACATGAAATATAATAAAAAAAATGATGCTAGTGAAGTTAAAAAGTTGCAATCTTTCTTGGCAAAATATGAAGGTTTTGCAAAATTAAATCAAAATGGGGTTTATGATAAAAGTACAATGAATGCGGTACATTCATTTCAAAATAAATACCTAAAAGACATACTGGGTCCATGGCAAACTGGAAAATCAACTGGATATGTATACAAAACTACCTTAAAAAAGGTGAATGAACTATATTGTGATTATACAAAATAAAACAATAAACGATTGTGCTCTCGGCAGGAATCGAACCTGCATCTTGGGTACCGCAAACCCAAATTCTATCCATTAAACTACGAGAGCATGTGGTACGCGGCGCCGTAGGCGCCGCGTAAAATATTATTTAGCTGCTACTTTCGCAACTGCTTTTGCTAGACGAGATTTCTTCCTGTCTGCATTTCCTTTTTTGATAGTTCCACGTTTTGCTGCTTTATCGAGGGCTTTGAAAGCTGCAGATAAATCCGTTGCGGCCAAAGTTACTTTCTTTGCAACCTTTGCACGTACGATTTTAACTTCCTCTTTTAGAGTTTTGCGAAGACGATCATTAAACACACGTTTTCTGTCTGAAACGCCGAGTGCTCTTTTTGCTGATTTTGTTATTGCCATATGTACTTACACTATACCATATTTTTATGTTATAATCAATTCATAATTTATAACCAAAATGATAGGCTATTTAACAGGTAATATTAAACATATAGACGACAAATCCGTCATACTAATGAGCACTTCTGGTGTTGGCTACGAGATACTCTCTCCCCTAAATGTTCTCATCGCTCTCAAAGAGGGAGAAAACCTAAATATGTGGATACACACTCATGTCCGTGAAGATCAGATAGCTCTATTTGGTTTTCTAGACCACTCTGACAGAGAGCTGTTTCGTAAACTAACCAGCGTATCTGGAGTCGGCCCAAAAAGCGGTCTCGCTGCTCTATCTGTCGCTTCAAACTCTACTCTGATACGCGCCATAGAAAGTGGCAAAGCCGATAACTTCCCAAAGGTACCTGGCCTCGGAAAGAAAACAATAGAAAAGATAATCATCGAGCTACGTGGCAAGTTTAATCTGAGTCAAATAGTTAACTCAGAAACAGAGAGTGTGCGTGATGCCAAGATGGCTCTCGAAACTCTCGGATACAATGCTCGTGATATATCTGAGACACTGAACACCCTGCACCCTGATCTAGATATGGGGTCCCTGATACGTGAATCACTAAAAATACTTAGCAAAACAAAATAAAAAAATATGCAACTCGACAAAACTCTTCGCAAAATAGAAAAGATAATCCCAAAAAAACTATATCAATTGGCCCAGCCCTACTGGCATGCCTCTCTATCTGCAGTAGGTGCGATAAAATACCTCCTCCCATCAAAAGCAATACATATCATTGCCATCACTGGGACAAAAGGAAAATCTAGCACTACGGAGTTCGTGAATGTTATACTCGAGAGAGCTGGATACAAAACTGCAATACTCTCAACTATCAGATTCAAAATCGGAGACGACTCTAAACCCAACCTTTTCAAGATGACTATGCCTGGAAGATTCTTTGCTCAAAAGTTTCTCCGTGATGCAGTTGATGCGCGCTGTGACTATGCGATCATAGAGATGACCAGTGAGGCAGCAAAACTTTATCGTCACCTCTTCATCGAAATAGACACTTTGATATTTACAAACCTAACCCCTGAGCACATAGAGAGTCATGGTGGATTTGAAAACTATATGTCTTGCAAACTTCGTCTTGCCAAAGCGGTTAAAAACTCTGGTAAGAAAGTTCGCAGCATCGTCGCCAATATCAGCGATAAATACGGGGCAAACTTCCTAGTCTATGACATAGAAAACAATCTTGCCTATCGAGAGTCTGATAGTTATGATATCAGGCTAAGTGTTGATGGTGAGTTTAACAAGATGAATGCCCTCGCAGCCAAGACTTTTGCTAAGAGCATAGACATCAGTGAGGAGATTATAGATGAGGCACTATTTTCTCTAAAAGAAATACCTGGGAGAGTTCAACATATAAATATTGGTCAAAACTTTGACGTTATTGTTGACTACGCTCATACCGTTGACTCACTAGAAAAGCTCTACAAGACATATGCAAATAGACATATCATAGCTGTACTAGGAGCTTGTGGTGGTGGGAGAGACAAAGCAAAACAACCTCTACTTGGAGCTGTGGCTGACAAGTACTGTGATGATATCATCGTCACTGATGAGGACCCTTATGATGATGATGTGGACGAGATTATCAAAAACGTAGCAAGTGGTGTAAAAAACCACTCGGTATTGAAGATATCTGACAGACGTCTTGCCATAGCTAAAGCTATGAGTCTCGCAAAAAGTAACAGTATAGTCATCATATCTGGGAAAGGTACAGACCCGTATATCATGCGTGCAAATGGAGAAAGAGAAAAATGGTCAGATAAAGACGTAGCAAAAGAAGAGATCGAAAAGATTCTCATAAAATAAACCCATGCCTGAACTACCTGAAGTAGAATCTTTGAGACTAGGACTAGAAAAGGTCTTGCTAGGACAAAAGATACTCACGATAAAAATACTAAATAGTAAGATAATCTCAGGGAACGGGACAAAAAGGGAGTTTAATAAAACTAAAGAAAAAGAATTTGTAGAAAATCTAAAAGATAAAAAGATAATCTCGGTCGATAGGAGGGCTAAAAATATTATTTTTAACTTTGATACGAAAGAAGTTCTGATAGTGCATCTAAAGATGACTGGTCAGTTACTCTATGCCAGCAATCAGAATAAGCATACTCATATCGTGTTTGAGTTGGAAAGAGGTGAACTACATTATAATGATGTGAGGAAATTTGGCTATGTGCTCTACTATAAAAATCTAGCTGAGGCGATAAAATTTGGACATTTTAAAAATATAGGAGTCGAACCTTTTGATAAAAATTTTACTCTAGATTATTTTAGAGAAAATATCCTAAAGAAAAATAAGAAAATAAAAACTGTTTTGCTAGAACAGTCAGTAGTGGTTGGATGTGGGAACATCTACGCAGATGAAGTTTGTTTTGCAAGTAAAGTCTTGCCAGATAGGAACTCTAAAACCTTAAATGAAACAGAGGTCAAAAGTTTATATCAAAACATAAAAAGTATTTTAAAGGCAGCTATACGTAGTGGCGGATCGTCGATATCTGATTATCTATTACCAGATGGTAGCAAAGGAGGCTATGCTACTTCACACAAAGTATATGGTAAGACTGGTACTCCCTGCCCTATCTGTGGGAACATATTAGAAAAATCTATCATCTCAGGTAGAGCCACTGTCTATTGCAATACTTGTCAAAAATAAATATTTCTGATATACATGATATAATTATCTTATGAAATATCTACTTATCGCTTTTGGTTTATTTTGGTTACTATTTTACTTTTGGTATGTGACAGGTGGCCCACTCCGAAATGACGCTAGCAAACCTTTTGTGAGACCAGCTACAAATGGTGGACTAGAATATTTTGGTAAAGGAGAATAATGACCCCCAGCCAAACATCAAGAATAATTCTACTTTTAGTATAATAGCATAGGTGAAAGATTTTAATTTTTCTACCACTTTACTGAGTGCTGTTTTAGTTTTTGTGTTTTGTTTAGACTCTGTCTTTGCAATATTATTAATTTTTACAGCATCCTTAACTACCCTAGTATTTGTAGGTGAGTTTTGATCAAAAGTGCTTGAAGAAAAAAGGTTGGTAACATCTCTCTCTATGATCGCACCACCCTGAACAGGTGAACTAGAAAATTCTCGGGCTGTTTCTTTTATAGATGGAGAAACTACTTGTTCCCGAATCTTTACAGAAGGACTAGTAGCGACCTTTGTCATCGATGTGATAATAGTGCTTGAGGATAAGGGTTGATTTGTTTTTATTTCTACTGATGCAAAATAAGAAGATCCCGGAGAATTTACTATAGGAGAAGATCTTTGAGACAAGATTCTCCAATTAGTCTTCACACAAGACGCAGCCTCAGCACAATCAAACTTTATCCAGCCACCAGACTCTCCTCCATTCCAAGCGTAACCTGACAATTCTCCATTTGCATTTATGACTACCCCACCATTTGTCGGTCTAAAATTAACCCAACCAGAACTTTGAGAAAAAGCTGTACCGTAGAGTATTCCTGTGTTTGGATCCACTGTTACCCCTGCACCTGTAGGTGCCAAATTTATCCACCCAAGCTCGTCTCCCCATATATAACCAGTTATACTAGTATCAGTAATCACTACCGGTGCCGTAGCGTTTGTTTGTGTTGGCAAGAAATTAATATTCCCATATGAGGAACAAGAGACGTCATGACAAACCTTTGCGTAGTGGCTGGTAACATCTATATATCCGACATCAAGAGAGGCCAAGGATGTAGAACCTGTAAACAGTAAAGACACTAGGAAGAGTTTTATATATTTAGTTTTCATTTGTAAGAGTTGATATATTATTTTCTGCATTTATCAAATCCTCCACAACGGGATCAGAAGCTTCTATCTTAAGAGGTTCTGTGCTACTGCTAGAGTTAGACTCTTCTGTGGTTGTGGCCACGACAGGAATTATAAGAGGAGCTGAGAGAAATGTATTTGTGTTTGTGTTTGTTTGTTGTAGCAGTGAATCCAATTGAGACTTTGATATGCACGTCTGACTCCCTTCCTCTCCCACACATAATATTTTTGTCTCTACTCTATCTGTCTTGATCAGTTTAGTTAAAGAAACCTTAAGTTCTGTTAAGCTAGCCACCACCTCCCTCAACCCCTCCACCACATAAGGAACAAACCCACCATAAGCCACAGAGAGAGTCCCATTCTCGTCTTCTGATACCAGATCAGGGAA
>JAYVLF010000011.1:0-26022 GCA_043759615.1 Minisyncoccota bacterium
TCTGAAAGAGTGAGACCGATATAGTAATTCTGCTCTGCGATATTGTTCGTATCTGTTATGCCACTGACCTTTGCCTCTGGGAAGAGTTTCAAGATTTCGCTTATCGTCATGTAGAGACCCTCTGAGACTAGTGAGTTCGCTATACCATTTTCAAATCTCTTGCTGGCGTCAGTGTGTACTCCATACTTTTGTGATGTTTTACGTATTAGCACAGACTCAAAGTTCGCACTCTCTAGCACTATACTAGTAGTACCCTCATTTACGCCTGAGTATTTTCCTCCTTTTATACCAGCAAGCCCTAGAGCTTTTGTCTTGTCTGCTATGACTAGAGTTTTTGTATTTAGTGTCAGATCTTTTTCATCGAGTGTCATCAAACTCTCACCGTCATTTACATATCTAACCACTATACCTCCTTCGATATTTTTCGCATCGTAGGCGTGCATAGGTTTGTTAAGGGTGTACTGTACGAAGTTAGTAATATCCACAATATTGTTTATACTACGCTGTCCTATAGCCTCTAGCGCTCTACGCAACCATACTGGACTCTCTCCTACCTTCACTCCGTCTATGCGAACAGTCATGAATCTGGGACACGCTTTCTCATCAATGACTTCCACGTTCACTAGATCTAAAGTATTATCAAAATCAAAAGAGCTAGCAAATATTTCTGATTTAGGTTTTATAGTCAAATCAAGACAAGCGCATATCTCGCAAGCCATGCCGTAATGACCTAGTGCGTCGTGAGCTCTATTTGGGAGAACTTTAATATCAAAAATACTATCTCCATTAAAATCAGAAATTTCTTCTACCTCAAAAGCCTTGGCGTTAAGCTCCTTTTCTATACTCTCATCATCTGGGAGAGTTTCTACTATATAATCTTGTAACCACTTTTTTGAAAATTTCATATTTTGCTTTTATATTTATTTAAAATTGATTTACTACGCGGAGATCTCCATTGTAAAGAAGACGCACATCGTCAAAGCCCCACTTTAGCATCGCCATACGATCAACACCACAACCAAAAGCAAAACCTCTGTATTCTGTAGGATTTATCCCTCCTGCCTCCAACACCTTTGGATGTACCATACCTGCTCCACCTATCTCTATCCAGCCTGTACCTTTGCAAATATTGCAGCCTTCACCTTTACACTTGAAACACTGCATATCCACTTCGTTACCTGGCTCAACAAATGGGAAATAAGACGAACGCAGTCTGACAACCAGATCAGTACCAAAGAACTCTGAGAAGAACTTTTGTATTACTCCTATCATCATAGAAAGAGAGGCGTCTTTAGCAACATACAGCAACTCCACTTGATGAAACTGTGCTTCATGTGTGGCATCCGTCGCTTCATTCCTAAAAACCTTTCCTGGGCAAACTATGGCTATAGGCATAGGTATCGCCTCAGCCGCATATTTCTCCATAGTTCTGATCTGCATGTTACTGGTATGCGTGCGGAGAACATAACCCATCTCTTCAGCAAATTTATTTTCTGATCTCTTATCCTTAACCCAAAATGTATCCTGCATGTCACGAGAAGGATGATCCTTGGCAACATTTAGCGCATCAAAATTGTGCCACTCATCTTCCAACTCTCTACCTTCTACTGTATCAAACCCCATACTAGAAAATATCTGAGATATCTTATCTGTCGCTAACGTTATAGGGTGTGAATGAGAAGAGTTTTGCATGATTATATTTTCATTATATCTTATGACTTAGTGTCTTGTAAAGACCACTTGTTTTCTCTTTTTAACAAGAATTTATAAACTGCAGTGAAGACAAATATGGGAATTACAAATGAATAGAGAAAAAAGTATATTACAAAATTTTTCAATATCGGATTCTTGTCTTCCGCTATCGAACGAGAAACTATGAGAACAAAAGCAAGCATAGTTAAAGTGAACATAGTTAGAAAGAGAAACACGTCTGTGTTGATATAAAATGTATCAAAAGAAATATTTGGCACATGGAGACCGAGAGAGAAATATACATCAGCTCTCTGATACCATATTCTGATAGCACTGAGTATGCCGTAGAGAAAAGCATACAAAACATAAAATACAAAAACTACTGCTACAGGTAAAGTAAACATACCAAAGTGTCCGTACTTTTTATTAAAAAACATATCTTTGTAGTCTACAGCGTTTTCGAGAAAACCTCTTATCCATCTAACCCTCTGACGTACCAGAGATTTGAAGGTCGCTGGGCCGACAGTATATACATAAGCTTTGTGAGCATTTGCTATCTTGTAACCATTTTTGTGTAGCCTGAGAGTCATCTCAAAATCTTCAGCATTGTGAGCTGCTTTATAATTTCCAAGTTCGTCAAAAACACTTTTCCTGAATACAGAAAATGGGCCAGGCATAACTTGTATAGCGTCTATAGATGAATACGCCTTACGCCAAAAGACACTGAGCATATACTCTATAGCCTGTGCACGCTGCCAAATAGTTTTAATATCACGTAGCTGCATACAAGAAGCTAAAGCTTTTATATTTTCATCCTTAAAATACTGTGCCGCTATCTTCATAGAAGATACGTGTAAAGTTGAGTCCACATCAAGACAAGCCACAAGATCAGTGCCGACATATGTGAGTCCAGTATTCATGGCGTGATGTTTACCTTGCTTGGTTTCTAATATATAAGTGATACGCGGGTCACTTTTCATAAAACTCTCCACTATCTCCTTAGTGTCATCTGTACTATTGTTATCTATAAAAACTATCTTTATCTTATCTTTTGGATAATCTAGATTTTCTATACTATCTAGAGTTATACCCACTGTCTTGCCTTCATTCCATCCTGGAAGAAGAAAAGTTACCGATGGGAAAAAATCAAAATCCATATCTTCCTCAATCTTCATCTTTTTTTTATTGTCAAGAAAATTAAAAAGCATGAAAACTTGAAAATATAGAGACAAGAACAAAAAAGGATAGATGAGAAACTTTGCTACTTGGTCTAATAGATCTATCATAATACTCTATTAACCTTTTTTGGCTTTTAGTGTAGTGGTGGTAGCTGTAGTCGTAGCAGATTGTGTTTCCTTGTCTTTAAAAGCTGTGGGGAGATATGATTCTAACTTATCAAAATCTTGGAGACCATAAAATACCTTTTCATTTGTTATGATGATAGGAAACTCTGCTTTTAGTTTAAATATTTTCTTGAGTGTTTCTACTGCTGATAGATCTATATCATAATCGAAAGTATAAACACGAAGTCCTGGATAAACTTCACGGAGCTTGTTCAGTGCTGCAGCTTGTTTTGTACAGTCTGCACAAGAAACATTTGAATACAAATATATGATTGCTACTGATTTTTTGTTACTACACTTTTCTGATAGTCTTTGAGAGAGTAGATAGTCTTTGATCTCGAGTAATGAATAATACTTTTTTAGATACTCTACTTCAGGGTTATTTATACCTAGATCAGCCTCCGCGCGCGAAAGTTTATTACCAAGCTCTGTGAGCTCAGTAGAGAGAACATTGTCTCCTAGATTTGAACAAGAAACTTGCCCCAAAAGATCAAACTGGGTCTCGTTTGAGAGTATATCTATAGCGATATTTTCTTGTATGTTTTTTACTATATCTACTCTTCTATTTGAAAAGTAATTTGATATATAAAATGCTGTACTAAAAATAGCAACTGTAATCAAAAGGGATATTATATATCGTGAATAATCGAACTTCATAAATAATTTTATTTATATTTGGAGCCGGCAGTCAGATTTGAACTGACGACCGACGGTTTACAAAACCGTTGCTCTACCAACTGAGCTATGCCGGCGACTCAAATATTATAGCATAATATCTCTCAAAATACAAAACCCTTAATCCTTTTTGTCGTCTGCTTCTTCTTTGTCTTTTTCTCTTTTATAACGTTTCAAATCTCTCCAAAAATGTACAACCAGAGCCTTGTTTTCTGTTGATTTTGAGATAAAATGATTACGTAGTTTACTGTATATCAAACCAAAGATAACATTGACAAGATCTATAGTCTTAAGTGTATAAAGTATAAAATAATGAAAATACAATTTCCAAATCCTGACTATTTTTCTTATAGTGAACTTTAGGAGAGTTTCTAGCGTTTGGAGAAAAGTTTTGACTGCATTTTGCTTATCATCTATATCACCGTCAAAAATATTTAAAAATTTATAGTTTTTAAAAACAATAATAACAGCAAAAACAAAAAACAAAACACTTAAAAATAGTAAGCTACTAAGTATGATAATATTTATGTTATTCATATAAATATTAGATTTGATTATAGCAAACTATATAGCAAATCTAACGATCTTGGTAAGTTTTATGTTCTCACCAAACTTTTGTATAGCACCATTTATGAGTTCGAGTATTGTTACTGTGCTGTCTTTTACGAACTGTTCACTCATAACCTCTTCTAGGTTGTCATTGCCCATAGCTGCTACGTGCATAGCAATATCATTTGCAAGAGTTTTAAATTCTGGATTGTTAGAAACGAAATCAGTCTCACAACAAAGAGTAATCATGGCCCCCATCATACCTGTTGAGTGTACGTATGATGCTACAGTTCCCGCCACTACTTCTCTATCTGCCTTTTTGTCTGCTTGAGCAGCAGAGTAACTACGCAAAACCTCACGTGCTTTCTCTACATCGTTCCCAGCCTCTTCTAAAGCTTTTTTGATCTGAGCAAATGATAACCCTGTTTCCTCGCGAAGCATTTTTATTGTATCCATAAATTTATTTGATTAAATATTTTATAAATTAAGCAGCAATAGATCTCTTGATTGCTGAAAGTATCTCACGAACGACACTAGCTGCACCGTCATTACAAACGATCGGGAACTCTACATTTCTGATATCACAGTCAGTGTTTGCAAGAGCGATAACTGGTATACCCATTCTCTTTGCTTCATCGATGATCATAAACTCTTTTCTAGCGTCAACAACCACGAGAGCTCCTGGCATACCTGCGATATTTGAAAGACCTCCAAAGTTCCTATCTAGTCTCTCGATATCTTTCTGGATTAGACCTTGTTCTTTTTTTGTATAAACAGAAAGCTCACCATTTTCTTTTTGTTTCAAAAGTGTGTGAAGTTTTTCGATTCTCTTTTTGATCTCAGAAAAGTTAGTCATGGATCCACCGATATATCTGTCAGCGATATAAGGCATGTTTATCGATAGTGAAATCTCTTTTACCACTTGTCTGATCTCTGGCTTTGTTCCTACGAATATAACTTGCTTGTTAGCATCAGTTACACTTTTAAGAAAAGTTACGGCTTTGTCAAAATCAACCATAGTTTTCTCAAGGTTTATAAAATCTACTCCATTTTGACTAGTGACTACATAGCTCTTTGTAGATGGATGTCTTCTTGTACGTGTATATCCGTAGTGGGCGCCCATCTTTACCAAATCTTCTATTTTTAATTGTGCTTGCATAAGTTGTATAATACTAGCACTTTTTTGAATATTTTGCAAATTAATATTTACTCCGCATCCCCGTCTCCGAACTCTCCAGTAAAGTTGTTCAAAGCTTCAAATATAGGCTCTAGATTACCCTCCATGATCTTTGGTAGCCCATGCCATGACTCTCTGATACGATGGTCTGTGACTCTGTCTTGTGGGAAATTGTAAGTTCTGATCTTCTCACTTCTATCTCCAGAGCCAACTTGGGCTGATTTTGCATCTCTATTGTTCTTGTTATCTTCTTCTTCTTTTAGTATATCCAGCTTTGCTTGTAGCATTTCGAGAGCTCTCTCTTTGTTCTTGAGTTGAGACCTTTCTATGGTACAGCGTACAGCGATACCAGTTGGTTTATGTATGAGTCTCACTGCGGTTTCCACTTTGTTTACATTTTGCCCTCCCGCTCCACCAGATCTACTGGTCTCAGTCTCTATGTCACTCGGCAAGATAGTTACTTTTGAGATACCTCTGATAGGCATGACACTAACTGTGATGGTGCTAGTGTGCACACGACCATTTTTCTCTGTATCTGGAATCCTTTGCACACGATGAACTCCTGATTCAAATTTAAATTTATCCCAAGCATCTTTTCCTCTCACTTCAAAAGAAACGTATTTATATCCACCAACATCACTCTGACTGTCATCAACTTTACTCCAAGAAAAATGATGTATCTCGGCATAGGCTTGATATGCCCCAGCAAGTTCAGCAGCAAATAGTGACGACTCATCTCCTCCAGCTCCAGCTTGTATCTCTAGTATGAGACTCTTCGGCTTAGCCTCCTCTTCTTTTTCTTTGTGAAGTATATCTTTCATCTGAGTTTCTAGATCAGTGGCAGATTTTGTTAGTCTCTCTACATCTTCTTGTGCTAGATCTTTCAAGTCTTCATCTTCTATTAATCCCTTAGCATCTTCTATTTCATGCAAAATAGCCTCGTAGGAATCTGCGAGGTACTTTGTTTTTGTATTATTTTTGAAGTCTTCTAAATTCATCAGAGAGTTCTGCAAGATTGCTTACGCTTTCTTTGCAAGAGCTTGTCTCTTTTTAAATTTATCTACACGTCCTGTTATATCAAGACTCTTCTCTTGGCCAGTGTAAAATGGATGACACTCTGAACAGATTTCAACTTCTAAAGATTTTAATGTTGAACCTACTGTAAATTTAGCTCCACAAACGCAAGTCACGTCTGCCTCACCATAGTATTTTGGATGTATATCTGCTTTCATAGTTTGCCAATTATACCATAATTTTATACTCCCTGCAATGTTTCTATTTTAGCCTGTATTCCTACTATTCTACTCATAACTCTATTGCCATAATTGGCAGCGTTGCTGGACCTAGAGCATGACCCTCCTGAATAATATTTGCAAGCAGCGTTCCTCTCATCTGTGGCAGCTTTATTATCTCTGAGCAAAAATGCTGTCGCAGCTATAGCGTGGGCTGGATTCCACGGGTCAGCTACAGAAGCCCCTGTAGCTGACTGTACACTACCCTTGTAACCTATCCAAGTAGCCGGCATGAATTGAGCCATACCCATAGCTCCACCGTATCCATATGAAAGAGCACAAGATACGCGTGTTTTCATCGGGTCTCGTCCAAGACTATCTGTGATGCCGAAAAATGGCGTAATAGAGTCTGGCTTCATCGCCCCCTTACTCGCACCACTTGATATAGTTACTAGATTACCGATTTTGTCAGAAATAAAACACTGTCCGACATTTGTCCCAAAGGATGACTCTTGCTCAAGAATAGCTAAGATAAACTCGGTTCGGACACCAGTCGCAGCCGAAGCACTTTTCGCGTATTCATACAGATTACCAAAGTTAACCTTGGTACCGTCAGCAAAAGAAAATAGAGCGGCTCTGATCTTGCTCGCTGCCAACTCCTTTTCTTTTAAGAGTTTTGAATACTCCTTCTCTTGTCCTTTTGTTATCTTTAGAGCCTGATCTTTTTCTTTTTGGAGAACTTCGGTATTCTTTTTTTCTGACAACTTGATGGCCTTTGCTGACTCAACTTCATCTTTGTCCCCTTCGAGCTCTTCTTTTACTTTTTCTGTTTCTCCTTTAGCCTCTTTGATTATCTTTATTGACTCGTTAAGCGAATTCTCAAGCTTGTGATAATTCTCAGCTTGATCAAAATAGTCTGCTACAGAGTTACTGTTCAAGACTATGGTTAATAGATTTGCATCATTGTGTGCATAAAGCTCAGCGAAAGTATCTTTGATAGAGCTTGTCTGTACACTTATTTTCGTTTTCAGTTCTCCTATCTTTTTGTTTTTGTCATCTATACTATAAGCAAGCTTTTTGATTGCTGTGTCTTTTAATTTTATCTCAAGGGCACTTTTCTTGATTTTTGTGTCTAACACATTTATATCCCTAGAGAGACTAGCTCCCTCTTTTTGTTTTTCTTGTATGACTACTTTGTGAGCAGCGATCTGCTCTTCAAGTTGCTTTAGCTCTAGATTAAGCTGCTCCTTGGTTTTCTCCTGCGCAAAAGTTATCGGTATATTTACCGATATACCAAAAACCATAGCTAATAGAAAAATAGTTTTAAAAAAGTTTCTTGTAAATAAAAACATACCTGTTTATTATAACAGATATGTTGATATTTTGTGATGCTTTTTGCACAAAGTCTTACAAAAGGTGATGATGGTTATGCTGCCGGCTCTGCTTCTTCTTCTTTCTTACCCTTCTCCTTAGCATCTCCTACCGCATCCATGTCTAGAGTTGCTACAGGTGCTGACAGATCCTCTTCTGATTGAGATACTACGCTTGCCACCACTTCGTTGTCTTGCATATGATAAAGTGTAGTTCCTGCAGGTAAGATGATATCTTTTACGAGTATATTACTGTTTAGAGTTTCGAGAGTTGAGATATCAACTTCGATCTCATGAGGGATATTTGATCCTTCTGCTTGTATTGAGATCTCATGCATAACTTTTACTAGATTTCCTCCTAGGTTCTTAACAGCTGGAGAAACACCAACAAAAGATAGATGTAGATTGACGTGAACTTTTTGTCCTTTTTCTACTACATAAAAATCAACATGTGTAGGAACATACATAACAGGATCCATCTGCACATCGTGTATAAGAACGTTTTCTTTACTGTCTCCAGATAGAGTTACGATACTTGACTCTCCTGCAGTCTTTAGAAGTTTCTTAAATTCGATAGTATTTACAAAGATAGGAGTAGATTTTGCATGTGCTCCATAGAATACTCCAGGAGTCATACCGGCTCTTTTCTCGCCTTTTGTTCTGTTTGTTACGTTTATTGTTGATGTCATAATCTTTATATATTACTATACTTTTTGACTTTTTGCAAATTAGGAAAATCTATCTGACTGAACATTTCTCTTATCTATACATCTCAGCGTATCTGCCTTCTAACTTAGTGAAAGCATCTTTTGAATTCCATTTGTAGTGATAATTAAGGACTTTGGTAACTTTACTGCCGTCAACTGCTATAGGATAGCTGTAACCTTTCCATGCTCCGCGACTGGTCGGAACTTTACCGTGAGAAATATGCCACATGAAGAAAAAGGCGAGACGTATCAGCTGTGGCGAGATCTTCACCGTTCTCTTGTTAACGGCTTTTGCCATATCAGGACCGAGTACTACTTCTCCTGGAGGAGAGACATTGAAAACTTCATAGCCATTTGTCATCTTATCCATCGCGCTCATGATAACTATATTTGCAATATCATCTTCGTGGACAAATTGTCTGAGCCAATTCTTTGTCACTGGGACAAATGAAACCATAAATGATATCAGATCATAGATAAATGACTTTTCTTTTTTTAGTGTACCTGAGAGTGCTGACTGGAGACCAAATCTTACACGACCTATTCTCCCTCTCGGCCCAGTGATGGCTGCAGGACGTATGACTACTACTTGCCCATCATAACCATGAGTGGCTGCGTGTCTGTACTTGTCCTCGAGATGAGTCTCAGCTATCCTCTTCTCTTCTGCATAAAGATAATCTGTCTTCCTAAAGCTCTCATCCTCTTGATAAAAGTGAGTAGTAGAGTTTGTGTTAAATGCTCCGTAACTTGCCACAGTAGAAAAGTGCACTAGCTTTGCGATATTACTCTTGAAAACAAAGTCGAAAACATTGTCAGACCCGTCAACATTCCATGCCCACTGTAAACTTTTCTTGCCGTACATCTCTCTGATTTGCCAAGCTGTGTGTATGACTATATCTATATTAAACTTTTTCATCTCATCCATCCAAGCCTTGTCAGCAAGATTCCGATGAATAAAAATAAATTTATCTTTATTCTTGTGAGTCTTTATCATACTGTCCATCACCTCTTTGTCTATACCGATAACCATTCCAACATCAGGGTTATTTAGCAACATGTCTGAGAGCATCGCCCCAACATATCCACTAGATCCAGTTATCAATATATTTTTTTTCATAAATATATTATAACATAAAACCTTTACCTTGCACTGTTTATTACAATCCCTCTCTACTGAGAATAGTCTTGATAGTTTTTAGTCCGATAACAAAATCTAGCGCTAGAGACCTATTCTTCACATAGTAAAGATCATAACGGAGTCTCTCTATACTTTCCTCGAGAGAGCTAGGTGGTTTATGCATCATAGTCTGAGCCCAACCAGAAAGTCCCGGAGTAACTGAGTAACGTAAATTGTAATAGTCTATATCTTCCGCCAATTTCTCACCGAGCTTTGACAGGTCAGTACGTGGACCGATGAGAGTTAAATCTCCTTTTAGTACTGAGAAAATCTGAGGCAATTCATCTATGCGAGTTTTACGCAGGAACTGACCTATCTCTGTTATCTTATTTTCTTCGTGCTCTCCTGGCCACATACCAGAATCAGTAAAGCTCATAGTTCTGTATTTCTTTATAAGTATTTTCTTAGCATGTTTGCCCAGTCTCTCCTGAACACTGTATATCTCACCACCATCTTCTTGTTTTATTTTCCTAGCTACCCACGGATGAAGAAAAGCCCATATAATCAAGATTGGTACAGAGACAACTATGTCTATCACTCTTTTTACAAAGTTATAGACCTTGGCTTCTAGCGTCACACTCTCAAAGAACCAATGATACCCTACGGTTTTTAGTGGCATCTTTTTGTATACATATTGATAAAAATTCCTAGTACTTTCAATTTTTATTTTTGAATTCCTAGTATTTAGTTCATAGATGATAGGCAAAAGATTTTGCATATTTGGTTCTGTCAGGTCTGCCACGATAAGCTCTATACCATCCCTCTGTATAACTCCCTTTAGGGTATCAGTAAAACTTACGCTCAGGAGTTTTGGGTCTATGTTTTCTATGAAGAAGACACTGTAATCATTTTCATTTATATGATGGAACAGATCCTCTGCGTCGAGTGAGTTATCCATGAGCAGAGCTTTGGTTTTATTTTTATTTTTAAAGATCTTTTCTGAGAACATCCTCCAGAATGCAATCAGTATGAATGCGATACAAGATTGAAATAGCAAAACGAACTTTGGAGTATAGTCACTCGGCATCAGATAAAAAGACAACGCACCGAAAATGAAAGATGCGATTGAAGTATAAAATAATAGCTTTAGTTTTTGAACTTTTGAGATGAACTCTGGCATATCGTACAAACCAGAAATGAAAATACTAAGAATGAAAACAATGTAGACAAAAATAAATGTATGCACATGAGCATAAAAATATGCAAAATTAAATATATCACTACGCCTAGCAAATAGAGCAAGAAAAAGTGAGAGCCAAAATATCGCACTATCCAAAAAGAAAAGTATTAGCTTTTTAATGGTGAAATTCATTATATCTACATACTAACACAAAATCTAAAAGACGTCTATAGACGTCTTTTAGATTTTGTGTTATGTTACTTTACCCTTAAGAATACTAGTTTTCTGATACGCAAACCACTCTAGCGATCTGAGATGCTGAGACATTTGGATTACATGTCAGAGTGAACTTGGTTGAGTGTTTGATATTAATATTACTTAGATCTGCCTTTGAGCGACCAGAACCATCTTGAGAGTTAAATGCTGTAGAGGTCGACACATTGTTACCCGCTCCTGATTTTGAACTGTAGGCACTAGTATTTAGATACGCATTGATACTTGCTATATCAGCATTTCTCTCTGATCTTTCACTAGAGCTTAAGCCGGATATGTCTCTCGAAGTAGTTGCTGTTATTTTACAATTTTTGTTCATGCTGTTTTGTATATCCCAGGCAAGCACTACTTTTCCTCCACCACAAACAACTTCTATAGGATTAACTGAAAATCTAGAGATAGTTGCTGGTACACGCGATGGTATAGCTATATCTGATGCCACCAGTGAGGCTTCGGCTGAGGCACCATTTTTACACTTAACAGTCACATCTACTTTTTGCAATGTTGAGCTAGCTGCCATAATAGTATTCAGAGAATAGGTAGTAACTCCTGTATAACTCGTAAAGCTGGCTCCTGGTATCACACCACTTGCAATCATCACATTTGGAGTAGGTTTTGTGATCCACACTTCATATGAGGTAGAGTTTCTGCATGTGTAGTTTACACTTAGATTATTACTATTGTCTACTACAGCTGAATTTATCTGTACTGTAGGAGCTATGCAACTAGCACCACTCCAGGCAGAGCCTGTAGCACAAACTCCAGTGACAGTCTTAGTGTCTAGTAAACCTGGCCCACTATACAATTTAAAAGTAGTGCCAACTCCACCTGTGACGTACACAGGTAAAGCAGACCCACTTGCAAGAGATGAGAGAGTGATTCCAGTGTTATCATCTTTTAGTGTAGGATCGACGGCATTCACCGTGGTCCAGCTAGCATTCACCGTACAAGTACTCTGACCTGATGGTATAGTGCAAGTGTTACTAGACATGGTCAAAGCTCCTGATGCGACTGTAAAAGTTTCCGGATATGCTGCAGTTCCTCCTGGACCTGTAGCTGTCCAAGTACAGGTGGTAGTACCTGCTAAAATAGAGCCGTACTCCCACGTCTGAGATCCGCTTAATGGGGTTATGCTACGATTTGTAGTGTATGGGCCAGAACAATTTAAATTTAAAGAAGTAGCATTGGTAGTACCCCAAACAACACTACCGTTTGTTCCTTCTGGAATATTACTCCAAGGGGTTCTAGCAACTGTCACTGTAGGACCTGCTGCAATACAATTAAATGATTTAGGTGATCCGGCAAGGAGTGGGTTGCTTGGGTATCCTGTAGTGTCTATAGCATATGCATAAAGATACTTTAGTGTTCCTGTACAATAACCGTTTGGTATCTCCCAGACGAAGCCATGATTGTTCCCAAGACCAAAAGCAGTCCCCACGTCTGGCCTAGAAGTATTTGCTGGTGATTGTCCTATCATACCCCAATATCCAGTTCCTGGATCATAAAGATAAAAATGTATAGTCACAGCAGCAGCCGGAGTGTCTCTATCTATAGCCCAACCCTGAGCGACATGAGCAGCATTTATACTATCGAACCAACCCATAGGATCATATCGTACTATATTACAATACGGATATATAAGATTTGGATCTCCCCAATACTCCATCCAGGATGATGGATGATCTAACTGTACCGATGAACCATTGCAACTACCTGTATGCGCACCAGTCCACCCAGGAGTATCGTTATATATTATGTTAAAATCTCCTATGTAGTAGTTACCTGCAACCCCATGACATGCTGGCCCCCAATACATGTGCTGTGTACCACAATAACCACCCCCACTACCGCCAACAGGAACTACTGGAGCCACAACTGCGACAGTACACTCACCTGCAAAGTGGGCATAACCTGATTCACAACTAGCTGGTATTACTGCTCCAGCTGAAGAGCCAGCGGGTGAAGTCTCAGAGAAGCGAAGCTCTGCCTTTGATGGACCATGATTAGCGTTTAAGACAAGAGCAAGAGAGGCTAGTGCAATAGTTGGTAATATGAAAGCTTTTAATTTCATTGATAAATTTTTAATACGACTGCTGACATGCGAGCTGATAATATTTTTCATAATTCTATTATACTATGTATAAACATTTTTATGCATCTCTTTATACACAGTTTAAGAAGTTTTAGATTACTAACTTTTATTTTTTGTTGGCTAATATTTTACTTTGGACCAGTGTCATATTTTCTTTTATAGTCTTCCTCATTGCTTCTAATCCTTCGCCATATATATCGGAGTCATTGCCAGGATAAGCTGATCCCCAGTCACTCTCAGTCATTGCGCTCGCCACTCTATTTGCAGCAGCAAAGGCGTATAGAGCCCTCACTGGGTCTCCAGAGTTCATGAGTGCGACTCCATAACTATTTTGTATCCATGGATTTGTCGGATATTTATTTATCACCTGCTCTATAGTTTTCTTTGCGCTCTCAAAGTCACCCTGCCTAAAGTAGAACCAAGCCAGATCATTATGCCCTGCCCAAGAGTCAGGGAAGCAAATATTGAACGCTTGGAAATTTTCTATCGCTTTATCTAGCTTATCATCGTAGGCATAAGCCAGACCCCTCACATAGTTTGTCCTACAGTTATTTGGATAGAGCTCTAACTCCTTGTCCGCGTACTTCACGGCTTCATCCTGTCTGCCTCCGATAAAATTCACACGACTCAGTTGATAGTTTGCCCACTGAGGCGCGTGCTCTAGGTTGGCAGCATTAGTATAAAAGTACTTTGCGAGAGATATATTGTAAATCCTGATCCCGAGAACTTTACCGCCAAAAGATAAATCTCCGAACCTCATGTAGACAATGTCTTTTTGAGTATAAGCAAAAATAAAGACAGTAATAAAGACAGTTCCAAGCAATATAGCAGTAAGCAATATCAAACTATATTTATATGAATCTTTATTAAACTTTAAATTTAATTTCATAATTATAATAATAGCACACTTTAGTTTTTTGGAGCTGGGGGGGGGACTTTAAACAATTTTTTTATTTCTAAATATGAAATAAAAAACCAAAAGTCCTGTACATATCCACAAAAACCAATAGATACTTATTACTTTTTCGGAGTTTTTATAGATATAGTCTTGTAGCTTAGTCTTAGTTACTGGCGAAGCATTTTCTATGTAGGAATTACCTTTATAGATTTTACCACTCTCTATTTTTGTAAAAACTTCTTTAGACTTGTTTATACTTGATAAATCGTATATGTTTTTATTTACCTCGCTTATGTGTGCTGGATTTTTTATATTTATCCACTCATTGTGAGTAAATGGTTTATAGACGAGTAAACAAGCATCTTTCTCATTTACTATACGATACAGGCTTTCTCCGTTTATTGAGTGATCAAATGTCCATGAGACTTTTTCTTTTGTGGTTTTACATATTTTTTTTACTTCTTGCAAATAAAGATACGGATCACATCTGTTTCTCGAGTCTGCATTAGCCGTCACCACCCTTTTACTTTCATAGTTGTAGCTTGATATACACTGATGATTTGCCTCAAACATATACAGGCCGTAATTGTTACCTTCTAGTGTTACTTTTTGATTGCCCGCAATTATTATTCCGACAAATTGAAGACATATCAAAGAAAAAATAACTACCCAATTGAACGTGTCTTTGACTCTTGGCCTCAGATCTTTCAGCTTGGTTTTGTTGTCGTCTATTCCAAACAAAATAATTAGAGTGAGTAGCGCTGTGAGAGGGTATCTATACCCTACCAAAATAGTTGAGTATAAGTGAAAGAAAATGAAATAACAGAGAGAGATATTGTATAAATATTTATTTTTAGAAAAAAGAAACCACGCCCCTACTATTTGCATAAATATAACTGCATTTGTAAAAAATGGACTCAAAAAATTTGGAAAGAGTGGGAGACCTGTCTGAAGTGTAGTAAAGTATGTCCCATCTATCCAGCCAGTACTTATTTTTATAGTCGCAGCTATAAAATAGAGGCCAACGAAAACAAATCTCAAGTAGTCTAACTTTTTTGTAAAGAATAAGAAAACTAAAATTAGAACTACATCATAATAATCAAAATTACCCAATCCATAAGTCACACTTATTACAAAAACTTTCCAAAACCATAAAACAAGAATAGCAAAATAAGCATTCAAATAGTTTTTATTGTATAGGCTGTACGCCCCGTAAACAATCAGAGCCAGTAGAAGAGTGTAAAAAGTGGTCTCCCCATATCCATAAGGTAATATCTCTAATGGAAATATGTCTTTGCAGTTCAAAAAATGTGGCCAACATGGTAAACCTGATCTTGGACCGGTATATCCATGATTAACCCAGCCAGAAAAAGAAACCGCAAAACTAAAAAGAGACCACCACATAAATAAAATAAGAGTTTTTGATTCTTTTATGGCGTCTATAGCCTCTAATCTTGCGGAAATAAACTTGTTTGCAAACTTATACATAGATAAATATTTCAATAAATAAGTGACTTGTCTAAGAGTATAGCACATTCTAAAAAGATTTTCTTTTGCTTTTATAGTATAATACCCAAATGGAAAACCAACAAGAGAAGATGAGGCAGTTAATCATAGACAAAGTTTTTGAAGATGAAAAAATAAAATTAGTCTCATCTAGGTCAAATATCTATGGACAAGTCAATGCTTGGGTTATGAATTTCAAATCTGTCTCGGTGGATAAAGAGTTCTTACAGACTTTCACAGAGCTGTTCACAGAGAGATACGCTGGCCGACTTGTACAGGTCGGAGGCATGGAGAGTGGAGCCCTGCCTCTCGTCACTGCTTTATCACTCGGATCGCCTTCAGTTGCAAATTCGTTCTATGTCAGGAAGGCTAGGAAGAAACATGATCTATCAAATATCTATGAAGGTGAAATAAAAAAAGACATACCTATAGTTCTAGTGGATGACTTGCTGAATAGAGGTTCAACACTTCTCAAACAAATCATAATACTAGAAGATGCAGGGTTCACCGTATCTGAAATATTCGTGGTGTTAAAGTTTCGCGATAATCAGCATTACAAAGAGATTACTGAAAAAGGAGTAAAGATTAATTGTATTTATGATCTCAATGATTTCAAAGATACTCTCTCTACTGAGAACCTGGTGACCGTAAAAAAGGAAAGTAAAATACCTTATGATGCTTATGAGAGAAACTGGGCAGTCAAACTTGCTGAACATAGCTCAAACATGTACGTAGTAGTTCCAAAGTCTGGACTAGTTGATGATGAGGAATATATTTATACTGGAGTTGATGACGGGACATTTTATTGTCTAAACAAAAAAGATGGGAGCATAAAATGGAAATACAAGATAGGCTTTGGTGTACCTGGCAAAAATATATTTAGTACCCCGGCACTCTCGGAGAAATTTGTTTTCTTTGGAGCTTATGATGGGAACTTATACTGTCTAGACAAAGAAACCGGCAAAGTGAATTGGGTTTTCTTTGATGCTGACTATATAGGAGCTAGTCCTTGGGTTGAGGATGATGAGTATGTGTATATCGGGATGGAGTTTGGACTATTCAAAAAGAAAGGTGGTGTAGTAAAGGTCAGTATAAAAACTGGTAAGATGGTCTGGGCGAATTATGATATGACTGGACTCACTCATGCCTCACCAGTATCAAACAAAAAGTTAGATGTGGTGATATGTGGATGCAATGACAACTATATATATTGCTTTGATAGGAAAACAGGAGAGCTAAATTGGAAATTTGAAACCAAAGGTGAAATCAAATACGGATCAGTGTTTGATGAGAGGAGAAAGCTAGTGATCATCGCAAGCATGGATGGTGGGGTTTATTGTTTAAACATAAAAGACGGATCTCTCTGGCACAGGTTTGAAGGGATATTTGGATTTTACTCTACGGCGGTAACAGACAATGACAATATATATATAGGAGGACTCGACAAGAGGGTTTATTGTTTTAATATGAGAGACAAAGAGAAAAAGTGGGAAGTGATTACTGGAGGGAGAATCTTTGCCTCACCCGTCATGCATGAGGGTCATATATATATAGGCTCAAATGATGGCAACCTGTACGAGATAGATAAGACAGGTGGCATAGTCCTCTCGAGGACTATCATTTCTGAGCGTATAGTTAACAGGATAATAGTAAAGAGGGAAGCTGGTAAAAAAGTGATGTACATCAAATCTTTCACAAATGAGGTTTATAGATTTGTAGAGAAAGATAAATAAAAAAAAACCAGTTTGCAAAAGCAAACTGGTTATCACTACCTCCTTTCTATCTATTTTTTTATTACAAACCCTGATAGAACTTGCAAGATCCCAAATACCTCATCATACACATTTTCTGCTATTTTTTTGTAGCCAGCAGCATTTGGATGCATGTTGTCGTCTGAGAGCATACCCTTCTCGTTCAGCACCCCAGCAAAAGCTTTAGGGATATATACTATGTTTTCATTGCCACTCACAGCACTCTTTACTGATGCCAATGAGGCCAACATCTCTTTGGTCATGCTAGTTTTTAAACCTTCAAAACCTAGTACTGCAACCATAATATCTGCCTTTATAAATGTATTGACCATCACCTCGATATTACTCTTTGTGTCAGATGGAGAGATGCCTTTTAGCAAGTCATTTGCACCGATTGCCATGAAGACAGCTTTGGGCTTAAGGGCCAAGATTTGTGACAGGCGATCTTTTGCGTCTTTTGTAGTATTGCCACTGATGCCTAAATTGCAGACTTCTTTACCAACAAGTTTGGACAGCACGCTCGGATAGCTTTCACTTTGACTTACGCCCATACCCTGTGTGAGACTATCACCAAAGGCAACCACATCACACTGACTTTTCTCTTTGGCTTTGACAAAGGTTATAGGAGCTGCAGGCAGGGTATTCTTGCCAACGTATGGAACTTGCGAAACTTCTACTCGAGAGTAAAGCGTCTCACGCGAACTCGATGTAGCATACACCTCACCACGACCATTAGACACATAGCTTTTCCATTTTGTCTTTTGAAATAGACCAAAACTAACTTCTGCATCTCCGACGACCACAGACTCACCATTCACTTCATCTTTACCGACTGTAGTGTACGAGTAAGTTCCGATAATAGGAACACATGAATAAAGCTCGGCAAAGACTGTCATCTGACGAGTAAATGTAACACCTTCAGCTGGTGTTGAGCAAATGTGCCAGCCGCACTGATTTGGAGTTGCTGGTGGGACAAAAACTTCTTTTGGTACGAACTCTTCACATTTGTCAGTATAAACGATAGTGCCTGATGAAGACTCTTGAAATTTACCTTTGTAGCCGAAAACTTCTGAAGCGAAGACTGGTACACCATCTGAATGATGGACCACAGTCATAGTCTCTTGTGCATGCTTGCCAGCTACGGAACCTCCCTCATCATTCGTACCAGGTAAAGCCTTGTACTCGAGAACGCTGACCCATGTAGATCCAACAGCAGGAACGGTAATCTCTGCCGATAATGCCGATGGCAAGAAAGCAGAAATCGCTGCGAGAGCTGATAAAATAGATAGATTGTAAAAGAATTTACGCATGATATCTCCTAAAAATTGTTTAAAAAGTATTGCTCTTAGTTTAGTTGAATTCTCCTATATTGTACACTAATATGATATATTTGTCAATATATAAATGTCTACAAGCCTGGAAAAGGCTTAATTTTGTGGTATAATATTAAAGATATGTTTTTATTAAAAAAGATAAACAAAGAAAGAGTTTTGGAATGTATTGGAGTCTTTGTTATCATCATTTTAGTGATGCCCATGATTGTGCTTCTGCTACCCAGTAGCACTTACAAAGAAAAAACACTTGCTTTTTTGCGATACAGACTACCCCTCGTGGTTAATGCTCGTGTATTTACTTCGAGCACTGACTCATTTTCTATACTGCTCGGAGGCACTATAAAAATGACAGCCAACAAGACTGATGGGTCTAATGAGGATATCGATACCCATTTCCCAAACACTTTTAACTCTAGTCACTCTAAAGCTAAAAACAATATAATCTTTGGGGATTTCAAAAAATATGAAGATAAAACAAATGGCGTGCTTAGCACAAAATATAAAGCTTTTAGACAATTATTTTGTACAAACATAGAATATAAAAATATTCTAGTTGAAACCATACTGAAACAGCAAAATGAAAATCATGCTGAAAAGAAAATTATTAGTAGTATTAACTGCCAAGAATAAAATATGAAAAACAAACAAGATTACTATTATAATATTTTCTGGCGACTACTTCTTGTGGTGTGTATTTACCTATATACATACTTTGGTTATGAGCATTTAGCTATACTATATGATAGCTCTGTATCTAACTTTACTCTCATCAGCGGCAAGATAGGAGGGGTGATACCAAATATACTTAACTATACAGAGGGCAGCTATACCCTTATACTTTGGAGCTCCATATTCTTCCTCGCTCCATTTTTACTATTTCGTAAATATAACTTTTACGTCTCATTACTCCTCACATACATCTTTATCTGCTTTTCTAAGACTGATCCCCTTACCAACAGCATAGGAACAGAGACACTGATTATGATGCTGATCATCTCTGCTTTTATAAAAATACCCTACAAGAAAATAGACATAGAGGCGACAGAGAGAAATATTCATACTAGTGAACTCATATTCTTGGCTATGTGGGTGAATTTTTGTATGTACTATTTTTACAGTGGCTACATGAAGCTGGTCAGCTATTCATGGCAAACAGGACAAACCTTGATCTATATCAGCACCAACCCTCATATACGCACTGGTATAGCTTTGCATATATATAACTTGATCCCAGACCTTATCAAAAAGATAATGACATACTATGTAGTCTTTGATCAAATCTTGACCCCTCTCGCCCTTTTACATGACAAAATAAGAAGTAAGATCTGGTACTCTATAGTGATATTGCAAATAGGGCTGCTGATTTTTATGAACCTGAGCGACATACAAGTCATTATGCTCATATATAGTCTGATGGTTTTTGATCCGGCTTGGATACTGGGCAAGAAGGTTTCTGGTGAGATACTGGTTTACTATGACGGATACTGTGCTCTGTGTCATGATTTTGTAAAGCATGTCATAAATATCGACAATAACAATATTGTATATTTTAAACCAATACAAGAAAGTCTATTGATGGAAGACAAAGATTATGTCCAAAATGGAAAGATTAATAGCATAGTGATCTCGAATTCTGGCGAGAACTATATAAAAACTGAGGCTCTAATATTCCTTTATCGTAGCATTGGTGGTATGTTCAGAGTTCTTGCTTTCTTTATGAGTCTAGCACCAAAAACCCTTGCAGACAGGATTTATAATCTGATTTCGACCAACAGATACAGGGTATTTGGCAAAAAGACAGAGACTTGCCCCATAGTGCCTGACAATCTTAACTTCAAGTTCAGATAGGGAATTTTGCATAGTAGACTTGACTTTATCAGAGAATAGTGTATAATATACATATGTTTGCAAACCTGCAGACATTCGCACATTAAATCAAAAGGATACCGAATGAAAACAGTTACACACCTCTCTTCTTTCATTACAGTCGCGACTTTGGCAATCAGTACTCTCTTCCTCGCCACAAACGTGGTGGCAGAGGAAGTGGTAAAGCCTTCTGAAAATGCAAAAGTGCTACCCTTGGCTGACTTCATAAAAAAACTGTCAGTAACCAATGACAGTAATGTAAATGGTTCCAATGATGTTTACCTGAAGAGCAGTCGTAGTGGCAACCTGTACAAAATATACATTAAAAAAGGTGTAGTTTGGTACGAAAGTGTTAATGGAGGGTCTGCTGCTGACCAGGCTATAATTATTCCTGGTAAAGGCGATCCGGACACTTTGTGCTTTGAGTTTAGCAACAGAAAAATTGGTGATACCTGTCTCCGATATTTAGAAGATGGTAATGATTACTATGTAGAGATGACTAATATTAATTTTTTTACGAAAGTAGTCACAAAACGTTTTGACAAAAAACCAGATCCAAAAGTCTTTGGGTCAGTAAAGTAAAGACTGTCGAACTCTTAACACCGCCCTCGAAGCGGTGTTTTTTTATTGTCTATAACATTGTGCATAACTTAATTTGTTTTAGATTTTATAAGTGTTATAATTAGTTTAGTAAAAATATAATATAATCATGAAAAAAAATAT
The DNA here is from genome assembly GCA_043759615.1 of Minisyncoccota bacterium. Taxonomy (GTDB): domain Bacteria; phylum Patescibacteriota; class Minisyncoccia; order Phycocordibacterales; family UBA5272; genus JAUPVO01. The sequence goes on from JAYVLF010000011.1 coordinate 21,486, forward strand.
CAAAAAACTAAGTTTCCTTTTTGTAACCCTTTCCGTACTTCTTGTCAGCTTTTTCTTTTTACAAAAAACTCCTTCTGATATAGAGGTAGTCAATCATGCTTCAGCTGACATACCAAGTGGTAGTTCCACTGGTGGTGGAGATGCTGGAGATTGTGCTGGTGCTGGAGATTGTGCTGGTGCTGGAGACTCTTGATTCTGAATTAAAAATAAATAAACATGTACAAAACAATTTCAGCATTTTCTATTATTTTCATAACATCTGCGACACTATACCTAGTGATACAGAAAACTAAAGTTTCAAAAAACTCTACGGAGACAAAAGTTACTGCATACCAACAATTAGAAGCTACAAATTCAGATTTCAGATCTGGAAATGAATCCCTTAACTCTGGCGATACCTCAGCTGCTATAGAGGCCTTTATCGCTGCCAAGAACTCTTCACTCACAAAGGAGGAAGAGGCTGTAGCCGCCTACAATATTGCAAATGCAAAAATGAAAGACGGTCAAAGATATCCTGCAGTCGATGAATACGTCAAACTTATAAACGACGAAACTCTTCCTGTAAGAACTCGAGCTCTTGCTATGAATGAGCTATTCCTTCAATATAAAGGATATTCTGATATCAACATACTCCTGCAAGCTTTTGGTAACCAAGATATCAATAAGCTCTCTGTGGGAGAAATCGAATATGCCTACATGTCTAAAGCAAATAATCTTTACCCTTTTGCTATGTCTATCAATATCTTAATGGTTCATGAGATGAAAACTAAGGCAAAAACCTCTGAAGAAGTGCAGGCAATATACGATAAATACTCACTTGCCTTTGATAGAAGTTTAACTGAACTAAGTGTAGCTGGTGGTGAAAAGAAATACATAGTTAGCTCTATACTAGGAAAAGTCCGTGCCCTCATCTTTATGCAAACACACAATCTCGTATCTAAGGAGGATATTGAGAAATCTCTAGAAACTGCTATAGAAAAGAGCAGAGCTTTTGGAGAGCGTAACCCTGAAGCTTTTTCTTTGTTAAAATATGCCGACTATGAGATGACTCAGGGTGATATAGCAAAAGCCGATACCCTCATAGCTATACTATCAAGGATGACACTGTCGACCATGGTCAAAGAAAATTTAGCAAGTAGACAAGCTGCCTCAAACTATCCTGCTCTACTAAAACTAAAGATCGAGAGCAAGAGCACTACCACTCAAGCATTCTTCAAATCTATCGGCTGGTAAGCCTCACAGATTAAAGCTACTAAGAATAAACTCTAAATCAACATATGCAAAAAATAAATTCAAACCATCTAAACACCAGAAACATTCTCGTTATACTACTCTCTATAGCGCTCGGAGCAGCTCTCGTACTCTCAAGTCAATACATGAGGTATCATAGACTAGTACCTCCACCATCTGTCGCCGAGGTCGAGCCTGCTGATGCTTATGCTTATATAATGGAGAACCCGGAGGGGGCGATATTCCTAGACGTGAGATCTCTCAGTGAGTATGAAGCGCTACATGCATCGACATCCATATCATTCCCTATAGCAAATATGTATGAGGAAGCCAAAAGAGATACGCTACCTCACTCAGGCAAAAAGATATACTTAATCTGTACTAGTGGAAGACTAGCTGGTGTCGCCTACCGATTCCTAGAGCACTACGGGTATACAAATATCGAGCATATCGATGGTGGTATACAAAGCTGGGTAGACGCAGGACAGCCAGTAGTAGCTAAGAGCCTCTTCTAATCGTCGTCTAAATCTATGCAGAAATACACTGTCTCTATGTTACTCTCTATAGCCATACTAATGGTCACTGTTTTTTATGTATTCAAAAATCAAACTCCTGACTCAGCTGGAGTTAGACATGATGAAACGCTATCTATCTCTGAACTAGAACAAGTTGACCACTACTTACCTCCACCGAGTGATAGTGATCACTATAAGATTAGGAATGTTGGCAATACTATTACCATAGTTAATTTTTTTTCTATGGACTGTGTCCACTGCCGAAAGGCCTATCTGTTTGAAGAGAAGCTCCTCGCCAAGTATGGTGACAAAGTCAACCTAGTGTACAGACAGAATCCTCTGCCAGAGATACAGCCACTCTCACCCGAAAAGGCTCTCATCGCTGAATGTGTTTATAATCAAGGTGGTGATGAGACCATGTTCAGATTCATAACTGATGTATATATAAATTTTGATATAGTAAACCAAAATAATAACTGGATAAAAAAAATCGCCGAGAAATATGTAGACAACAAAGAAAAGCTGACCAGCTGCATAGCAGATCCAAAAGAAAAGGAAAAGATAAGCATAGCCAAGAACAAAGCTATAGCTTCAGACGTTACTAGAACTCCGACCATAGCAATCTATCAAGGATCAAAATTGATAGAGCGTAACGATGGCATGAATGAAAACAATGTCGCCAAAAGTCTCGAGTACTGGTTAACTAGATAAAGAAAGATAAGTCAAAACTCTACTCTAGTCCCACAAACTCTGACTTGTAGCTCCTCCTGGCCTTTTTGTTGCTAACTATAAAAGATGAAACCATCCCGATGCCGATGAACTCAGCTAGTATATGGGATCCGCCATATGACATGAATGGTAATGGTATACCTGTCACAGGGAGAAGACCCAAATTCATTCCGATATTCACCGCGATGTGTATAGAAAACCAGGCAAGTATCCCGAGAGAGATGAGACTCTTAAAATTATCCTGCGCCAAGAAAGATATAAAAATAATCCTAAAGACATATATCATGATACATAGATAGAGTAGCATGACTCCGACAAAACCCCACTCTTCTGCAAAGGCAGAAAAGATAAAATCTGTCTCATGCTCAGGTAGAAAGTTTAATCTGCTCTGAGTGCCATATCCTACACCCTTGCCGAGGAATCCACCAGAACCTATGGCTATCTGGGACTGGTAAACATTGTAACCGCTTCCTCTCACGTCACGAAGTGGGTCAACAAAGTTAAGTATTCTCGCCTTTTGTATATTTGTAAATATACTGACCCACATGAAGATAATCAGAGATACTGAGAACATAAGCAGAGCAAAGAAGTGCTTCTTTGAGAGGCCACTCACTAACACCATCGTGAACCATATACCTAGTAAGACTAGTGTCGATCCGAGATCTGGCTGGAGGAAGACGAGACCAGCTGGGAGAGCAGCATAGAGAAATGAAACTATGATATGGCGGATGTTTTTGATCTCTATGTGACGCTTTGAGAAATATTTTGCCAGGAGTATGACTAGGGATATCTTGGCAAAGTCAGCAGGCTGCAAAGAAAATCCTCCGAGTGAGATCCAAGCCTTTGATCCATTTACAAATTTGCCCAGTACAAGTGTCGCCACCAATAGTGAAGTGGTGATAGCATAAAATGCTAAGACTATCTTTGAGTCCTTTATGAAGTCTAGCTCAATGTTTGATATTAGAATAAATAAAATAACTCCGATGGTTAGCCAAGCACTTTGCTTCAAAAGGTAGCCATTTGTAAGGGTAAAGTTAGACATGGTAAATATACCAAATAGACATATCGGTATCACCGACATTAGCATGATCCAGTCAATACGAAATTTACTGTGCATAGGTGTGAGCCAGAGGTATCAGCTTCACAGTTTTGATATCTGCATAAATAGGCAACCTCCAAGCCAAGTCAAAACTATCTTTTTTGTCTGTGTATAGTCCATCTATAGATGTCTGCCCTACTAGAGCAACTGAACCTAGTCCATCATATAGTAGCACGAGAACATCCATCTGACCCTTGATGTCAAATTTGTAAGGGCTAGAGTATGTGATAGAAAGTTTTGGTATGTTACCATTTGTAAATTTGAAATCTTCGAGGCGAAGAGTAGTAGCTCCGAGAGTCCTATACATCTTGTAGTCGACAATAGTTGCAAATATCTTGCTAATATTCACCGCCTTGTAGTCTTTGATATAAATCGGGATAAGGTCTCCGGTCGAAGCCTCCTCTGTTCTCTCTATGCTATCTATCTTTATACCTGACTCATCATATATATCTAGTCTGTAGGTGAACTCTTTTGGGGCGCTGTATCTATTGTTGTTTTTAAATGTAACCAGTATGTCATACATACCCTCACCTGATTTGAAAAATACTGGCACGTCCTTTTCTATATCCATATACTCACCTTTGCAAACTAGAGTACACGCACCACCACAATCAACTCCAGACTCATCGCCATTCATCTTCATATCAGTACAAGATGGAGCTGGGAACAATATCCCCCATATAGCATATACAAAAAGTGAAAGTAAAATAAATATAACTGCAACACCATAAATAATCCTCCTTTTCAAAGCCCAGTTGATATCTAAATTAAACATGAGACTATTATATCATATCGAGTGCAGCTTTTGTATATTTGTTACTAGGATCCCATAGCATCCATGATTTTATGCCTATAGACTCACCTGCCTCTATCTGAGCTCTGACCATATCAGCTGTATAAGTAGCCCCCATATCAAAATCTTGATACCATGGTCTGAGTTTACGAACAAAAACTTCACTACTGG
>JAYVLF010000012.1:0-6211 GCA_043759615.1 Minisyncoccota bacterium
GTAAAGTGGCCAGAGCATGTGAAGACTGCTCAGAGAAACTGGATAGGAAGAAGTGAGGGGGCTGAGATTGATTTTAAGATCAAAGATTCAGATAGTAAATTTACTATTTTCACTACTCGTGCTGACACATTGTTCGGCTGCACTTATACTGTCCTAGCTCCAGAGCATAAGCTTGTCGCTGAGATGTTAGAGTCTGGTATTATCACAAATAAAGATGAGGTCAGTACATATATAGAAAGTGTAAAGAGTGTGAGTGAGATGGATAGGACAAAAGAGGGTAAAGAAAAGACAGGAGTAAAGCTAGAGGGTGCGACGGCTATCAATCCTGCAAATCAGAAAGAAGTGCCTATATATATCGCTGACTATGTACTCGCAAGCTACGGCACAGGAGCAATCATGGCAGTTCCTGCTCACGACGAGCGTGATAGAGAGTTCTCAGAAAAGTTTAGTATAGAGATACTGGATGTGCCATTTGTAGATGCCGATGAAGTATTAAGAAATACAGGAGGAAAAAAAGTTGTTAAGTACAAACTTCGTGAGTGGGTGTTTGCAAGACAGCGTTATTGGGGTGAGCCATTTCCAATTGTCTTCGATGAGAATCATAAATCATATGTAGTTGCTGATAGTGAACTTCCTATACTACTCCCAGAAGTAGAGAGCTATGAACCTACAGGCAACGGTGAATCACCACTCGCAGACATAAAATCTTTCACAGATGTGTATGGATATATAAATGACGAAGGTGAGTTTATCTCTGTAAAAGATAAAGATATAGAGATAGATGGTAAAGAGATAAAATTATTCAGAAGAGAGACAAATACAATGCCACAGTGGGCAGGGAGTAGTTGGTACTATCTAAGATTCTTGGACCCACACAATGATAATTTCCTTATAGATAAAAATATTGAGAAAGAGTGGCCGCAGGTGGATGTGTATGTAGGCGGTGATCATGCGACTAGGCACCTCATCTATGCTAGATTTTGGCACAAGTTTCTGTTTGATATCGGTATAGTTTCAAAGATAGAACCATTTGATAGGCTAGAGTTTCTCGGTTTCATCTTGGCGGAAGATGGTAGGAAGATGAGTAAACGCTGGGGTAATATTATTAATCCTGATGACGTGGTAGCTGAGTATGGAGCAGACACACTCAGACTATATGAGATGTTCATGGCGCCATTTGAGGCGACTGCTGTATGGAGTACAAAGAATATCGTAGGAGTAAAAAGATTCTTGGAGAGAGTCGAAAAGATAAAACTAAAATCAGGTGAGCCTTGTGAAAATCAAAACATAATACATCAGACTATCAAAAAGGTGGCAGCTGATATTGAGAATTTTAAATTTAACACTGCTGTATCTCAGATGATGATATGTCTAAATGAATTTGAAAAAGGTGGTCTATCGGACGATGAGTATGAGAAGTTTATGACTATACTCGCTCCATTTGTACCAGAAATTGCTAGTGGCTTTATCGGTAAAGAGTGGCCTATATATGACGAGAGTAAAATCGTTAGCAGTACAGCAACTCTAGCGATACAGATAAATGGTAAACTTCGTGGCACACTCGAAACTGAGATGGATAGCTCTGACGACTCTGTGATAGCGCTACTAAAAGACTCTGAGACTTACAAGAAACACATAACAGAACTCTCTCTAGAGCCAAAGAAGATAATAGTAGTTAAGAATAAGATTATTAGTATAGTGATTTAGAAGAAACAAATAAAAGAGCGGCGCCATAGGCGCCGCTCTTTTATTTGTTTTTTTGTCTTAGAGTAGATCACTAGTAAGTCTACCAGAAAGTTTCTCTTCATTTAGTATGTCTTCGATACGTTGACGATTCCTCTCTCCTTCATCTATCTTCACCTCTACGAACGGAAGGCTGCGGAGATACATTTTCTTTTTGATCTCTGTTCGGAGTTCCGTACGCATGCGTCTAGCAAAATCTAGTGCGAGGTCTTGTTTGCTCACTGGGATGGTGGTGATATATATAGTGCAGTCGGTGAGTGATGGGGCTATGTCAACATCGGTCACTGTTATCAATGTGTGGCTAGATGCTTCACGCGCAAAGAAATCTCCTGCCACCTTTTTCAGTTCTCCACTCATTTTCAATTGTCTTCTTGATACTTCTTTCATATTTTTTAAATTAACTTTGTTCTTTCTATCTCGACGGCAACTATGACATCACTTGGAATGATTTCAAATTTGCTTTCTATCTCAACTCCACACTCAGTATCAACTTGCACCTCTTTTACTTTGAACTTTGCACTTTGGAGTCCTACTACCTTTGCTTTTCCTATCTCAAAGTCTCTACGGAGTATCTTCACAGTTACACCATCACGCATAACTCCTTCAGTTACTTTTCCTCCTATCACGCGTAGGTCTTTGTTCACGCTAAAGGTCTTGATGACTTTTAGTTTTCCTATGACTTTCTCCACCTCCTCATAAGGCATCCTCTTTTCCACTTCTTCGGCATACCACTCTGATAGTTTGTAAATGATATCAAAAACTTGAGGTTTAAGGTTGAATCTTTCTGCTTGTTCACGAGCTTTGTTCTCTAGAGTCACGTTAAATCCGAGTATGATAGTTTTCTCATCACCGCTAGCCTGTAGTATATCTCCTTCAGAGATATTTCCCACCCCTTCACTAATGATTTTGATCTTCACGTCATTTGTCTCTAGCTTTTTGATCTCATATTTTATCGCCTCTAGTGCACCTACTGCGTCAGCTCTGATTACTGTCGGAACTACCACCTTTGCATTACGATATACTTTTGGATCTAGTACGAGTTTCTTTTGATTATATATAGCCTCTTCTTGAACTTTCTCTATTTCTTTTTTGTCACTACTAGATATGAAAATACTTCCAGCTACCGGTACAGAGTCAAATCCTGTAACCTTTATCGGTTGACCTGCATATGGATTACGTATAGCTTTCCCCATGAAGTCCTCCACTATTCTGATCGGACTCATGGCTATCCCTGCTAGTATAGATCCGCTAGTTGGTAGTGTTCCTTCTTTTATTACTAATGTAGCTGAGATACCACGCTTTGCATCGATGAAACTTTCTAGTACTTGTCCTGTAGCAGTCACGTTCTCATCCCACTTGAATTCATTCATCTCGGCCATCAAGTATATGTTTTCGAGAAGATCATTTACTCCTGTACCAACTTTTGCTGAGATAGGGGTAAAAGATACATCTCCTCCCATGCCTTCTAGATAGATACCATTTTCGATAAGGCTATTTTTGGTTTTCTCAATATCCGCTCCAGTTTTGTCTATTTTGTTGATAGCTACTATGAATGGGATCTTACGGTCTGATATGGCTTTGTAAGCTTCGAGAGTTTGTTTCTTTACACCGTCTTCTGCTGAGACTACGAGTACCGCTATGTCAGCGATCTCAACTCCACGCTCACGCATTCCTTGAAAAGCCTCGTGACCAGGTGTGTCGAGGAAAGTTATCTTGTGATCTCCGATTTTTGCCTCATAGGCAGAGATGCTCTGAGTGATACCTCCAGCTTCACCATCAACTACATTTGATTTTCTGATGTAGTCTAGTAGACTAGATTTTCCATGGTCAACATGACCAAGTATCGCCACCACTGGTTGACGGACGTTTTTTGTATTGCTATCGTTTTGATTTGAAGATTTTGACATAGTTAAAATTACTAAGTATTATAACACAAAATTGACAAAAAAGATAATAGATAAAGTCTTTATTGTTTACGTTAGTAAATAATTCAGAGCATTGACTATTTCTATAAATAGTGTTAGATTTCTTTGCAGAAGTACTTTTTATATTCACTTAGAATACAGAGTTCTTCTATTTGCACTTAAATGTTGCAAGGAGAGTATTTTGTCAAAATCTTATGATAAAGGTGATGCTGCTAAAGACACCAATTCCACACCTGGAAAAGTTTCTGAAGCTTGGCATACAGCCCGCGATGATGCAGTTTCTTCCGGTCATTTAACTCGTGGCGAAAAAAGTGGTGGCAACTCTGGATCTTTTAGTAGCAGTGATTCCTCTGGCCAAAGCGCAACAGGATTTTGGGGTTCAATTTTTGGCAAAAAATAAACTTCAAAAAGAAAGGGTCTTCAAAAAAGGTCAGTAGTTTACTGACCTTTTTTATTTTCCAAGACTGTGTTACTATTGAAAGTAATAATGAATAAATTTATAAAAATAAATTATATAGATGCTTTTTATATTAGCGATGACACTATAGAGGGTGTGGACCTGTACCCACAAAAAGCTTACGGAGAGATTATTTTTGAGAATGAAGATCATATAATCCTATCATTTATAAATGAGATAGATTCATCTGAGAGTAAGAAATCTGCGAGAGGGTTACTCATAACTAAAGCTGCTATTTTAGAAAATTATAAAAACTTAAATAAAGAGATAATGGGAAATATAGATATTAATACTAGATTAAACATAGAATGGTCTGATATCGTTTATTATGAAAACTCTCTCCCAGAGAAATCTTCCACTATGTATTCAGAGGGAACATTAATAAGAAAGACAGATACTTATATAATAATAAAAGACCCTCTTACGATACGAACTTATCCTTTGCCAGTTAAAAATCATCCATCTTTTACTCCTTTCTACTATGTTATACCTTTATCATTTATAAAAAAGATAGAAAAACAAAAATAATATGTTAAACATAAAAAATCAAGATTTTGATATAAGGGAAGTGGTTTATATAAAATGGAGAGAAGGCTCTAATCTATTTGAGTGTTCAGGGGAATTATTAAGATTAGAAGATGGGGGCGTCTCTATCGGCTTCAATTTTTATTTAGACAACATTTTAGATATTTTAACTATAAAAATACAAGATATTCTAGAGATAGCAAAAAAGACTACATAATTTTCTTACTGTCATATTTTGTGCTATAATATTTATTATGAATGTAGAAGAAATCAAACATCTTGCAACCTTAGCGAGAATACGTGTGAGTGATGAACAAGCAGTTAAGTTCGCGGGTCAGATAGATGGGGTACTAAAATACGTGGACGAGATAAATGGTCTAAATCCTGAGGCATTAGACCCAGCCACTAGCAATCTAAATAGTAAACATCTAAATATTTTTAAAGGTGATGAGTTAAGTGATCTTTCAGAAGACAGGAAAACAGAAATCAAGAATATCATACTAAACAATGCACCAAAGAGGTCGGGTGACAGTGTAGTAGTACCAAAAGTAATAAAATAATCTATGACAAAAAATGAAGTAAGATCAAGGGTTGAGAATTTTAAAAAGATAATATCAGAAAAAGACGTAGAGATACATGCTGTGCTAGGTTATTTTAGTGATACTCTCATAGAAAAGCAAATCGCTCTCGCTGAGGAGTTGATAGAGAGTGGCAAGGCGACAGCTCTCACTGGGAAAGTGATAGGAGTAAAAGATAATATCATGATAGAGGGCGAAGTGGCTACGGCAGGATCAAAATATCTTGGCAACTATGTGAGCACTTATACTTCGAGTGTGATGTTAAAACTTTTAGCAGAGGGAGTGATACCACTAGTCCGTACAAACATGGATGAGTTCGCTATGGGTAGCTCTACAGAGAACAGCGCCTATGGTATCACCAGGAATCCTGTAGACCCATCACGTGTGCCGGGAGGGTCTAGCGGAGGATCTGCTGCCTTGCTTGCTTATAGTGGAGCGGACTTTACTCTCGGATCAGATACAGGAGGATCTGTGCGTCAGCCAGCCTCATTCACAGGACTAGTCGGACTAAAGCCAACATATGGATCTATCTCACGATACGGACTCATGGCTATGGGTAGCTCACTGGACCAGATTGGCCCTTTTGCAAAGAATGCAAGTGAAGCTAAAGAAATTTTTGAGGCTATCAGCTTCGTCGATGCTCATGATGCGACGAGTTTAACTACAGAAGAAAGACAAAACAAAACAGAAGCCTTGAAGATGAGAATCGGCGTACCAAAGAGTTTTATTTTTAATGATAATGTCGATAAGAAAATCCAAGACAAATTCCAATCTATTATCGATGATCTCGCAAAAGATCATGAGATAGTCGATATAGATATACCTGAGCTTCCTCTCGCGCTATCCGCTTACTATATAGTTTGTCCAGCGGAGGTATCTAGTAACATGGCTAGATATGATGGCATCAGATATGGTATGCAAAAGGTAGGAGAAAACATAAATGATACTTTTATAAACTCTCGTACAGAGGGGCTCGGAGATGA
>JAYVLF010000013.1:0-7999 GCA_043759615.1 Minisyncoccota bacterium
AAGAGCTTTGTTTTCTTTTGTCACATATCCACGGTCTTCGATAGTTTTACAGATGCTAGCATAAGTGCTTGGTCGTCCTATTCCTCTCTTTTCGAGTTCCTTCACTAGTCCAGCCTCAGTGTATCTGTTTGGTGGCTGGGTGAATTTCATCTCACTAGCTATCTTTAGTACTTTGATATCTTGCCCCTCTTCCATTTTTGGTAGTAGTGTATCCTCTCCGCGTCCAGCAGGATCTGCCGCTAGCCAACCATCAAATACTAGTATAGATCCATTTGTCTCAAAGTTCGGAACTTTCTCATCATCTGCTTTGGCGATAACTTTTGTACGCATGACCTTTGCACTAGCCATCTGTGAAGATATCGTGCGTTCCCAGATGAGCTTGTACAGTCTCTTTTCTTCTTCTGTAGATCCTGCATTGATGAGAGTTGCATGTGTCGGTCTGACTGCTTCGTGAGCCTCTTGAGCATTTTTGGATTTTGATTTATAAACTCTATCTACATGATAGGTAGGACCATAAAGTTTCTCTACTACATTTTTAATCTCTGCTTTAGCATCTACTGACATATTCGTCGAGTCAGTACGCATATAAGTGATATGACCTTTTTCATAAAGTTTCTGAGCGATACTCATAGTACGTGATGGGGCAAATCCAAGTCGGGAACTTGCTGTTTGTTGTAATGTAGAAGTAGTGAACGGTGCATATGGTGCGCGCTCAGCTTCTGCGCTTTTTATACTTTCAATTTTCCACTGTGCTTTTTCACCGGCCTCTACTATTTCAGTTGCTCTAGCATCTGTCTTCGGTTCTTCGGGACATGTCAATTCTATCTTATATTTTTTGCTTTCTTTTATCTTACCTATGGTCTCAAAGTCTCCTTCTATAGTAAAATATTTTTGAGGCACAAAAGCTCTGATCTCCTTTTCTCTTTCTACTACTATACGTAGAGCAGGGCTTTGTACGCGACCAGCTGAGAGACCATAGCGAACTTTCTTCCAGATGATACCAGAGAGATCGTATCCGACGAGACGGTCGAGTACGCGGCGTGCTTCTTGGGCGTATTTTAGATTCATGTCTATATCACGTGGATGTATTAGTGCCTCACGTACAGCTTTCTCAGTGATTTCATAGTAAGTGATACGTTTTGGATTTTTGAGTTTTAATTCATCTGCCAAGTGCCAAGCGATAGCTTCACCTTCACGGTCGGGGTCAGTTGCTAGATATGTCTCAGTTGCCTTTTTGTCTAGGTCTCTTAGCTCTTTTATCACGGCAATCTTTTTCGGGTCCACTTCATAGCTAGGCTTAAAACCATGCTCTATATCTATAGCATTCTTGTTTGATTTTGGTAGATCTCGTACATGACCAACACTCGCACGCACGATATAGTCACTACCGAGGTATTTCTCTATAGTTTTGGCTTTACTCGGGGATTCTACTATTAAAAGTTTCATGATTAAAATTATTTATATACACTATATATACACTATAAAAAAATATTTTGCAAAGGATAAGTACAAAAAGAGTAAAATAAAAAGATTTCTACATCACTCTTTTTATCTCTCCGAAGTTATCTTTGATATACCCTTTAGCTTCGAGGTTGGTGATAGCGATGAGGGCATGATGAGCGAGGAGTCCAGAAGAGACGATGAGGTCGTCTTTGTATAGTGGAGCCGCGAGTAGATCCAGTATAGCTTTCTCTTGATCAGAGATATTATCAAAAAGTTTCTCTTGTGAAGCAGCGCTAAAGCTAACATCGAGTCCGAGTTCTTCGCAAAGCTCTTCTGGGCTAGTGATAGGATTCGCACCAGATTTGAATAGTTGAGCCGTACCTCGTGAATAGGCGGAGAATATTGAACCAGGAACTATAGCCACATCTTTGCCATACTCTAGAGCGAGTCTCGCAGTTATCTGTGTACCGCTTTTCTCTTCGGCCTCTACTACCAGTATCAGATCCGACAGTGCGGCCATCAGTCTGTTACGTGCCGGGAATGTATATAGTGCACTCTTCATATCTGGCTCATACTCACTCATCATGCAGCCATTCTTCTTTATTATCTTGTCAGCGAGTTTGATATTTGTCTGTGGATACAGTACATGATCATCGAGCCCAGATCCGGGGAATGATACAGTGGTGACACCACTACGTAGTGCAGCCTCATGGGCGCGAGTGTCTATACCCATGGCGAGTCCTGAGACTATGATTACATTTTTGCCACTCATAGTAGACAGCAGATAGTCTACACACTCTTTGCCATAGTTGGTGGCTTTCCTAGATCCTATCACGCAGAGTACGCGGGTCTCAGAGTCTTTTACTGGGACAGTACCTTTATAATATATTTGTTTCGGACATTGAGATATCTCTAGTAGTGGAGAGAGAAAACTATATTTATGAAAATCTTCTTTTAATATTTTTTGTATCATGATGATTTTATTTCTTAATTTAATTATAACAAAACTATTTTTATAAAAACCTCCCTTACTCACAAAATAAAATTCCCTATATCTCATAAATATAGGGATTTTTTTTGTTAAGCATTTAATTGAAAATCTAATTCACAATCTACAGAGCTACAGCAGTGTTGGTCTTCAGAAATTCCAGCAGCTTCAATTGTTACAACACTTTGGCAAGAGCTGCCATTGCTGCACGGGTATGTGAAAGTTGTTTGTCCATCAGCATCAGTTTTTTTACTCATTTCATTGAAACCAGTGATACGAGCCTTAACAATTCCTCGATAGGGTCTATCATTTTGCGTGACAGTAACACGTACGATTTTATTTACTTTAGCCACTTTGAGTTTTCCTTTAAAAAGAGTGATTAGTTAACAGAAGTGTTAGCTATTTAAAATAACACTAACACATATAAAAATAAAAAGCAAGATTAATTAATCTTGCTTTTTATGATTTAACTATTTTTTATTTGAAACGAAGAAGGCTATTGCTCCTACGGCTATAGCGAACTTAACATTGTCTGATGCAGGTCCAGTCATGAACAATACAAGGAAGGCAGCTCCTATTGCTGGTCCTAATTTTGATCCACCTGTAGCTGCTGGGGCTGCGTGATGAGCGTCTGACATAATTTTATATATTTTGTTTAATATTTAACGACTCACATATCATACACTATTGATGTCTTTTTGTCAAGATGTAAATATTTGTTGTGCCCGGGGCGGGACTCGAACCCGCACGAACTAATGCTCGGGAGATTTTAAGTCTCCTGCGTCTACCATTCCGCCACCCGGGCGATACTTGCAATGTTAACACAAAATCATATCAATCGCAAAATAAAAAAGTGCGGAAGACTTTGCCTTCCGCACTGTTAATTAATCATTTCAATTTTTAACTTGACTCACTGAACTTCATTTTTGACATTTCATTCCTCTCTTTTCGCTTCACCTTTTCTGCTGGAGGCATCGGCTCGCTACAGAGTATGTAATACAAAAAGAAAAGTCCTGTCGGATAAACGGTACCCTGTGGATCTCTTATTATTAGAGGTATGATAATGACGGCAGAATATACCGCAATCTTCGCAAGAGAATATCTATTTGGATTTGGATTTAATATTGAATTTTTATATACTTCTTTAAAGAGAGGCATAATTTTAAATATATACAAACAAAAAAAAGAAAAAATGATGTTTGAGATTAAAATGGCAACTAAGTTAAAATGATTCTGAAAATCAGAATAAAAATAAGATAAGAAATTAAATAAAAGCAAAAAACTAGCATCTGCAACCTGTTTTGACTTGATATCAAAATGTAAATCAAGCCACCAGCAGATAGTGGTGAGAAAGTTGATAAGTTTGTCTTCGAGAATTATAAACCAATTTTTCATTTTTATACTCCAGAAATATTTGAGAAAGATAAAGAACAACAAATTGAATTATACACTACTTTATGCAAACTGTCTACAGTGACAAAAAGAATTTTATTTTAGAGATGCGGGCGGGAATCGAACCCGCGCGTGGAAGTTTTGCAGACTTCAGCGTTACCACTTCGCCACCGCATCTTGATTTTGAATAAAAATATTATAGCATAAATATAGAGTAGTCGCTAGAAATATTTTGATTTATGTGTTATGATTATCTCATATCCCCTTATAGCTCAGCTGGTAGAGCATCGGACTCTTAATCCGCAGGTCGAAGGTTCGATCCCTTCTGAGGGGACAAGTTTCTAGAGTTAATATTATTCTATTTTTTGTTTTATTTAGGATTTTGTGTTACTATGTATGAGTAAGCCCAGGTGGCGAAATTGGTAGACGCGCTTGCCTTAGGAGCAAGAGCCGCGAGGTGTGGAGGTTCAAGTCCTCTCCTGGGCACAAAAAAGAAAATCACTTCTAACGAGGTGATTTTTAATTTTGACTATTTTGATTTTTTGTGTTAGTCTGTTTATTAGAGTAATATTGCTCTTGATTTTGGGGTATATAATATGAAAAAAGTTCTTTGTTTATTGTTCATCTCTCTTTTTGCCTTGCTGTTGCCTGGATGCAGTGGCGGATCAGGTTCTTCATCTGGTGGAGATTATGGTTCTACTACTAATTTGAGTTCGGACCAGGCTGAGGTGCTAAGTATTTTAAATCACCTTCGGTCCAATGCTGGCCTGCAGGCTTCTGCTCCAGCATCAAAGTTGATGGACGCTGCAAGCGCCCACTCAAATTATCTAAGTTTAAATCTAGACAATTTTGGTCATGGAGAAATCCCGGGTAGACCTGGTTTTACTGGTGCCACTCCTAGGGATAGGGCAAAAGCTTTTGGTATAGATGGTAATGTGGGTGAGGCTGCTGTGGGACTGGCTTTTGGTTATTCTTCCGCTAGCAAAATATGGTCTCTAGTCTCAGCACCTTATCATGGACTACAACTTGTGATGTCTCCCTACAGAAAGATAGGTATAGGAAATGGGGCAGAGAATACAGTTATCGAGATAGGTGATTTGGGTCCATATAACGCAAACCTCTTGGTACATCCATGTGGCGGGGTATCTGTTCCATATATTAGCTCTAGGGGTGAGATACCGGATCCTTTGGTCCAATTTGGTCTCTCACTAGGGAGTCATCCAACCGGTACACCTATCTATATCTCTGCAGGTGATACGATTAGAAATGTGGATATATCTCTCTCAAAAGATGGCTCATCCGTACAAGAAACATTCTATCCTGTACTGACTTTGGACAATGATCCAAATATCCATGTGCCATATTTTGCTATAGCTATGCCGAGAAATCCATTACAAGCGGGTGTTGGTTATACTTTTATAACCAATGTTACCTATAAAAATGGAAAAACTGCTAGCAAGTCTTGCAAATTTATGACATTTTAAAAATAAGCGCTTATCTATTAAATTTATTTTATGGATAAGCGTTTTTCTTTTTGCCTGCTATTGCTAATTATAAAGAAACAGTGTACTATGTGTGATAGAAATATCGTTTAAAGATAAATCATAAAGTAAAAAATAAAATACATGGCAAATTTTCAAAGAGGTGGTGATGACAGAGGAGGAAGAAGAGATGGTGCGCGCGACAGTAGAGGTGGGGATAGAGGTGGACGTGGTGGATTTGACAACAAAAGAAGTTTCTCTGGTGCTAGACGTGGAGACAACAACAGTCAAATGCACAAGGCCACTTGTGGAGACTGTGGTAAATCTTGCGAGGTTCCATTTCGTCCTACAGGAGAAAAGCCTGTATTTTGTAGAGACTGTTTCGGAGCAAAGAAAGATCCTAGCAACAAATATGGATCACGTGACGAAGGGAGAAATGAAACTAGAAGTTACAACAACGATTCTGTAGAGAGATCTGTGAGCGTAGAGACTAAACCTGGTCTAATGGGTAGCGACGTGAGAAGTGCCATAGCAACTATCAATGCGAGAATCGAGTCACTTTCATTCTCAATAGAAAAACTAAACAAAATGGTTGAGACTTTGAATACAAAAAAAGAAGAGACAAAAGTAGAAGTTAAAAAAGAGGCAGTAGTAGAAAAGGTAACTACAAAAAAAGTAGCAGCAAAGAAAACCATCGCTAAAACTATAGTCAAAGCTCCAGTCAAAAAAGAAGTAGCTAAAACTGTAGCAAAGAAAGCAGTAAATAAAGTTGCCGTAAAGAAAGTAGCTAAAAAAACTCCAGCAAAGAAATAATTTTAGAAAATTCAAGAAATTTATAGACAAATAAAAAAAAGCCCGCAAATCATATTTGCGGGCTTTGCTTTTTTATAGGTAGATTTTTATTTTTCGACAGGGGGTATTCCTGGTCGATGTCGTACGAGATAAGAGAAATGTTTCATAATCTTTTTGGCTGAAAAGTAACTTGGTTCAGAATTTTTCGGTATAAATCCCTTCTTCTCATTCCAGGGATATACTTCATAACCAGTTTCTTTATTTCTTTCGTCAAATACCTCAGCTGCAGGTTTTGTGATAATAAAAAAAGTATTATTACTACCTTCTAGTACATGGCCGACTGATAGTTCCATTTTTAAACTCCTTTTTGTTTATGTTGAATTCACTATCAATTTTACACTTATATTTCTTTTTGTCAAATATTATGCTATTATCAGTTATATGATAAATCTCTCCCCAAAACTCCAAAAAGCTATAAACTTCTCAGCAGCCAGCCATGAGGGTCAATATAGAAAAGATAAAAATCACACACCATATATCACCCATCCATATAGTGTGATGCTTACAGCTAGTAAATACTCTCTAGATCAAAACGTTCTCATCTCTTGTCTTTTGCATGATGTTATCGAAGACTGCGAGATAACTCATGAGGAGCTGGTAAATGAATTTGGTCAGGTTATAGCGGATACCGTAGAGTCACTCAGTGAGCCTAAGTATTTTGGTTCTAGGGATAATCCGATGAGCTGGAGAGAAAAGAAAGACGCTTACTTTGCAAAACTAATAAACGGTTCAGATCAGTCTGTCCTCGTCGCTGCCTGTGACAAGATGCATAACATGCAAAGCTATATAGACATGACAAAAGAGGAGGGGGATGTGATGTATAAATTTGGCTCTGATGGGGCAAAGGAGAAACTCTGGTATGTGACAAATACACTAGAAATAGTTAAACAAAGGGTAGAAGAAAGTAGTAAAAACATCCTAAAAGAAGAGCTTGTCAATGACCTAGAAAACAAGATAAAGCTCTATGAGAGCTGTTTGGGGTTAAACTAGTTGCAAAATCTTTTAATTTATAGTATAATAGACAAACTTTTACATGAAAGTAAGGTCATCAATTAAAAAAATATGCGCTAAATGTCAATCAGTACGCCGTAATGGAGTTCTGCGTGTTATTTGCGAGAATCCTAAACACAAACAGTGTCAGGGATAAACTAACTAACTAATTATAAATAATTTATGCGTATTGCAGGTATAACACTACCAGAAAACAAAAGAATGGAGATTGCGCTAACCGCAGTCTTTGGTATAGGTCGTACAACAGCCAAAAACATTCTGACAACTGCAGGTATAGATCACAGCACAAAAAGCCAAGATCTAACACCAGAACAAGAGGCGGCTATCCGTTCTCAAATAGAGACCATGAAAATAGAGGGAGATCTTTCGCGTGAGATTGATCAAAACATTAAACGCCTAAAAGACGTAAAATGTTACAGAGGAACAAGACACTTAAAACATCTTCCTTTACGTGGTCAACGTACAAAAACTAACAGCCGTACAGTAAGAGGCAATGTTAGACGTACTATGGGAAGTGGACGCCGTAAAGCTGAGAAGACCTAAGATTTAATCAGTAACTAATTAAATCTAAAACAAAGATATGGGAAAAAGAAAAATAACAAAAAAGAATAATTCAGGAGTAGACTCCTCACTAAAAGCAAGGTCACTTTCAAAAGGACTCAGAAAAAAAGTTTCTGAAGGTATTTTATACGTAGAATCTTCATACAACAATACTCGCGTGACTCTAACAGATAAGACTGGAAACGCTCTTACTTGGTCTACTTCAGGATCTCTTGGATTCAAAGGCGCAAAGAAAGGAACTCCTTTTGCAGCGAGCAAAATAGGCGAACTT
>JAYVLF010000014.1:0-4194 GCA_043759615.1 Minisyncoccota bacterium
GATGATGAGCTCATGGCCTCAGTCAGGGTAAAATCGGTCACGGTGGGCGAGGTGACAAGGATAGTGTAAAACTATATGGCCATAGAGAAATATGCAACAGAGGGTCTCGTGATATCACTCTATGAGACAGGGGAGCATGATATGAATGTGAAGATATTTACTAGGGACTTTGGCATGATATTTGCAAAAGGAGCCTCGCTAAGGAGGTCAGTAAAGATGCGTAGTCACATCATGCCGGCGAGACTCGCTACGGTGACCCTGGTAAAAGGTAAAGAGAACTATAGACTCGCTGGGGTGACAGAGGTTAATAGGAGGCATGCAGCTCTGAAGTATATAAGAGAAGGGTTAAACAAATTCGTCCAAGGTGAGCAAAAGCAAAACAGTCTATATGACAGACTCATGTCTTATGTCGACATGGGAGAAGTAGAAGAAAATATACTAAGACTATGTATAAATCTAGATATAGTCATACGTCTCGGATATCTAGACATAGAGCAGATAAATCTCAGTAAGGCGGAGTATTTTGACCATGACGTTAACTATTTCCTTTTGCGAGTGTCCACAAATAAAGTGAACTGTGTGAGAGAATTGTCTAGTGCAATAAAAAACAGCATGCTATAATATATTATACATGGAAGACATAGAGTTAAACAAAATCCCAAAAAACTGGGATGCAGAAAAGCAAGAGTACAAAGAGAGCTTTATAGCTGGAGGAGACAAGAAAAGTTTCTTTTTTAAGTTTTTCCTCGGGTCTCTAGCATTACTGTTAATAGCAGGTCTATATGCTGGGGTTCAGTACTATCTAGATCAGAACTCTGTCTCGGCTGAGAAAATAGTCCTAAATCTAAATCTACCGGACTATGTAGACTCTGGTAAAGAGATGGAAGAGTTCATAACCATAGAGAACAAAAATAAAACTACACTAGAAAATACAAACCTTCGTATATCATATCAGAAAGGTGTCAGAGAAAATGGTGAGGCAGATATAGAGAATAAAACCCTAAATATGGGAAGTCTGGTCAAGAATACTATGTACAGCACTTCATCTTCATTCATCTTTCTCGGAGAGGAGAATTCAAAATTTATCGTTAATCTATATCTAGACTACAAGATAGCAGGGTCAAATGCCGTCTTCACAAAAAGTTTACAAAAAGAGGTTAAGATCTCGCGTGCTCAGGTAACTTTGAAGATAGACAGCAGAGAAAATGTAATAGCCGATCATGAGACCACCTTGAATATAACCATGAAAAATGTGGCTCAGGAAAATTTCTTACCGACAAATGTCACTGTAGTTTTGCCGAGTAATTTTATTTATAAAAAAGAAGATGGGGCCCAGTCGGGGAGAAATCCAGTGTTCAAAGTTTCAAATCTAAAAATAGGCGAAGAGAAAGAATTCTCTCTCACAGGATACTTCAAAGACAGTATAGGACTCACGAAAACTTTTAGAGTTTATGCCTCAGAGGACAATGGTGAGACTGCTGGATCTTCATTTGCAAATGATCAGACAGATATACTTATATCTGATTATCCTATACGTACAGTTTTTACTACTCGCATAAATGGTGGCCAAGTTGATAGGCTAGTCCTAGACAAAGATGCCAGCTTTAGCTATGCTATCAAAAACATCACAACCGGATCACTCGACAATATCAATGTTAAGGTTACATTTAGTTCTGGAGAGTCATTTTCTTTTTCTGACTCTGAGGTGAGAGAGTTGCTGCGCCTAACTCCAGACTCTGATCTAAAGCTAGAGTTCAACATACAAAAAGTAACACAAAAAAAGACCAAGATAAAGTTCGAAACCTTTGGTAAATACAAAGGTGAGCCGAGTACGATACTCTTCAAAGCCGAAACTTTTGAACTTTCCTCTGAGTAGTCAAACCTTTTAAATAATGTTATTATTGTTCATATGAACACAACAAAAATAAGTATATCAAATGGTAGTATGATCAGGTTTATGCTTTGGCTAGTACTTTTCTATTCTGTGTATGCTATGAGCGAGATAGTTGTATCTATACTTGTGGCGGTGGTTATCGCCTCATCATTTGAACCGGTAGCTAGATTTTTTGCTAAGTACAAGATACCTCGTGGAGTTTCTGTAGGGGTTTCTTATCTAGCCATCATCACTATACTTGTGGGTGGTGTAGCGCTATTCATACCGAAAATCGCCGATGATCTAGCAGCCTTTATAAAAAACCTCCCGACACTGCTGAACTCAGTACAGGTTTTTGGTTTCGAAGCTGGACTAAAAGATGTTTCAGCCTATCTAGCAAATATTTCTCGTGACATAGACAAGGGACAAATATTGACAGTGTTAAAGAACTTTGTCTCTGGAGCTGGCACTCTCGCTCAGACTACAGGGGTAGTTATCAGTAATATCGTGAAGTTTGTTATCATACTCGTGCTGAGCTTTTATCTTGCTGCTCAGGAGAAAGGTGTTGAGAATTTCCTAAAGATCATAACTCCGAAAACTTTTGAAACTTATATCATAGGGCTATGGGCTAGGAGTCAGAGGAAAATATCCAGATGGGCTCAGGGGCAACTCTTGCTCAGTCTGATCATGGCCGTACTCATCTATATACCACTTTATATACTAGACGTACCTTATGCGGCGATGCTTGCTTGTATTGCTTTTGTGGGTGAGTTTATCCCAGTTGTTGGTATGACTTTGGCGATGATCCCAGCAGTGCTGATAGCCTTGTCCTCAGGAGGAATGTCACTGGCGGGTATGGTGTTCGTGGTTTACTTCATAGTAGGACAAATTGAAAACCATATCATGTATCCTAGGGTTATGGATAGGGTTGTGGGTGTTCCATCAGTAGTAGTGATCATCTCTATCATCGTAGGAGCAAAGATAGCTGGATTTTGGGGTATAGTACTTGCTGTGCCACTGGCAAGTATACTGCTAGAGTTTATCTCTGATATTGGAACTGATAGGATACCGAGAAAAGAAGGTGAAGAGAAAATAGTTAGGATATAGTTTTAAATATGAAAACAGAAAGTACAGGAGACAATAAAAAGTTTTATATCACTACCACTCTTCCATATGTGAATGGCGATCCACATGTTGGTTTTGCGATGGAGATAGTAAGAGCCGATGTGATAGCTAGATACAAAAGACTAATGGGTTATGATGTGTTTTTTAATACTGGGACAGATGAACATGGGAGCAAACTATACGAAGGGGCGATGGCAGATGGGGTCACTCCCCAAGAGTATGTAGACAAATATGCAAAAAACTTTATAAATCTTTCAGAACTTTTAAATATAAAAGATGTAAACTTTATACGTACTACAGATCAGAAACATATACTAGCTGCACAAGAAATCTGGAAGAGATGTTCTGAGAATGGTTATATATACAAGAAAAATTATCAATCAAAATACTGTGTCGGTTGTGAGCTGAACAAAACAGATAGTGAGCTAGAAGATGGTAAATGTCCTATACATCCAAATCGCGAGATAGAGTTGATAGATGAGGAGAATTACTTTTTTAAATTCTCAGCCTTTCAGCAACCACTACTAGACTTTTATAAAGCAAATCAAGACTTTGTCATACCGAGTTTTAGATTCAATGAGATCAGGAGTTTCGTTGAGCGTGGTCTTGATGACTTTTCTATCTCCAGACTAAAAAGTAAAATGCCATGGGGAGTGGATGTGCCAGGTGACACTGAGCACGTGATGTATGTATGGTTCGATGCGCTCACTTCATATATCTCTACTTTGGGCTGGGGGACAGACGATAAAGATTTTGATTATTGGGTAAATGGAAATCCAGTTCAATACTGTGGCAAAGATAATCTCCGTCAACAGTCAGCGATGTGGCAGGCGATGCTCATGGCTGCAGGACTGCCAAATTCAAAACATATCATCATCGATGGATTCATCACTAGTGGCGGACAAAAGATGAGTAAGAGTGTTGGCAATGTTATCAGTCCATTTGAGGTGATAGAAACTTTCAAAGATGTGACTGAATACCCAGAGGACGTTTTGCGTTTCGTGTTGCTACATGATGTATCTAGTTTTGAAGATGGAGATATCACTATGGATAGTGTCAAAGAGAGTTACAGATCTCAACTACAAAACGGTATCGGCAATTTAACTAGTCGTATCATGAAGATGGCAACAAGTAACGGGGTGAGTATCTCTTCTTCAAATGTGTTTGCTAAGGATGATGATATAAAAAATTCTATA
>JAYVLF010000015.1:0-3907 GCA_043759615.1 Minisyncoccota bacterium
CCTAACTTTATCTTCTCTGCTAACTTGATACTAAAATGTTCTATATAGTCTCTAGAGAGATCGTTCACCGTGAAGACACTAATCTGATGTGTGGTACTAGCTTCGTACTCATACAGTTGATAGTTTAGAAGCTTTTCTACGTTGTCATCTATGATGTTGGCGTAGTCATTGATATAGTTTTTTGCCTCTAGATTTTCTATAGTCTCAGCCAAAGCAAAATTAGTAGCGAAAAGTATGGCTATGTTTAAAAGCAGAAAATAAAAAATCCTATTGGCTGTTAACATTTAGAACTCGAGATTCGGAGCTATTTTTGGAGCTTGTGCTGCACTAGGGTCAGTTAGTTCATATAGTGAGCGCTTGGTAAAACCAAAAGTTTTAGCTAGCATGTTCCCAGGGAAGAGAGTGACCGCATTATTATACTCTAGTACGGCCTCATTGTAACGTTGTCTCTCTACAGATATCCTGTTCTCACTACCTTCTACTGTTACTCCGGCAACCAGTCCCCCTATCAGATCTGGAGTCTTTAGGGTTGGGTATGCTTCACCGATAGTCGCACGAGTAAGCAAGAGGCCGTTCAGTGCTCCACCGTAGTTGTTGGCTGCAGCTACTTGGGCCTCAGTATTGCCACTTGCTGCAGTATATATTTTTCTCGCCTCAGTCACCATTCTTATCGCCTCAAGTTCATTTTTATTAGCCACCTTTAGTGCACCCACAGCTTGGTCTATACCGTCGAACCTCCTCTGAAGGACAGTGTTCACTTGTGCCCACTGTGTATCAGCTGCATTGTTAAGAGTCACTAGATTGTTATATCTAGAAGAAACATAAATCGCTAATAACAAAACAAAACCTAATACGCCTAATATTGTATATTTTTTCATTTATTAATTATAACATTTGGGGGACCTATTGCAAGAGCAAACTAAGCGAGTAGGGCTGCCACTCTCTCCTCTATCGGCGGATGAGTCATGAACAGTTTCTGCCAGAAACTCTGATGATTTAGATTGCCACCAAATGGACATGATATATATAGATGGGCTGTGGCAGTATTTGCCCTGATTAGTGGTTGGCGGAAATTACTAATTTTGCCTAGCGCGGAAGCTAGTGCCTCTGGATGCTCAGTTAACATCCCCGCTCCAGCATCTGCCATGAACTCTCTCTTTCTCGAGATACTACTCTGTATGATGAGAGCTGCGATAGGAAGTAAGATACTAGAAAGTAGACCGACCATCATGAGTATGCCTCCATTATTATTCTCTTTATCCTTACCTCCAAATAGACTAGCTTGCATAGCCATATTTGCTAGCACAGAAAGAACTCCTGTCATCATGACTACCACTGTCATAACCAGCATGTCTCTGTTTTTCACGTGAGTTAGCTCATGAGCTGCTACACCCTCTAGTTCTGATCTATTCAAAGTTGCGAGTATACCCGTAGTAAAAGCCAAGCTAGCATTTTTCTGGTTTCTTCCTGTAGCAAAAGCATTTGGTGCTGGATCATTTATGACATAGAGCGATGGTTTTGGTAAATGATACTTAAGAGCAAGATCTGATACCATATTGTGCAGATCTGAATACTTCTCTTCATCTGCTGGTACCGCCCCACTCATAGATAAGGCAATCTTAGCACCAAAAAAGTATGAGATAAAATTACTAGAGATAGCTATGAATACCGCATAGGTCAGATAATTACTATTACCAGTAAGTGAGCTCAAGACGAAACCAAAAACCATGATAAGTAAAAATAGGCCACCCAAAATTAGGGCAGTTTTTAAACTATTCACCCTCTTTGTTTGCATCAAATTATTATTGTTCATATATAAACATAATCATATACCTTATAAGGTAAAAGTCAAGAGTAATCCCAGTAAACCTATACACAAAAAGACTATTTTGTGTTATGATAAATACATGCAAAATATATTATCTGAACACAATTTTTCTTTAATAGTAGCAGCCTCGTCACTAATATTATTCATCTTTAGTATCAAAGTTTTTGCTTGGTATCATATATTTAAAAGTTTTCGTAAATTTATAGACAGTATAGAGTATTTCATCTGGATGAAAATAATATTCCTTATCTCTCTTGCGAGTATAGTGGGAGCATTGATATATCAAGAAATATACAATACTCCTGTGTGTCCACTATGTTGGCAGCAACGTATGTTCATCTATGCGGTAGCGATAGTTTCTGGTGTTAGTATTTACACTAAAGATAAACTAGCCCACTACAGCATACTAATCATCTCGGCTTTTGGATTTTATATAGCTGCTGGACACTATTACTATCACTATCTGAAGTACGTGGTAAACAACCCTCTCGCTCTACCATGTGATGCAGAAGGCATCTCTTGCACAGAGAGTCCGATAGGCGCAGTTTTTGGATTTGTCACCATTCCTCTCATGAGTATATGTGTCTTCACCCCATTTCTCATCGCTGGATATTTTGCTTGGAAGAAAAGTAAGAACACGAACTAATAAATTTATAAAAAATAACCAGCAGCACATCATGTGTGGCTAGTTTTTTATTGTTTAAAAATCTGCTATAATATATAGACTATGCAAACAACACTCGCAGACAAACGTCATACTCTAGCACATATACTCGCCTACACAGCACAGAAGAAATACAAAGATCTGAAGCTGACTCTGGGACCCTCTATTGAGAATGGATTCTATTATGACATAGACTTCAAAAAAGACAGTAGACCAAACACTGAGGATGATCTAAAAAGTCTGACCAAAGAGATGGGTAAGATCATAAAAGTTGGCGGTAACTTTACTCATGAGGTGGTTACATCAGAAAAAGCAAAAGAAGTTTTCGCTGAGAATAAATACAAGCTAGAACTGATAGATGAGATCTCTGCACGCGGCGAAGAGATAACTCTATATACCATCAACTTCAAGAATGGTGAGACTTTTACCGATCTCTGCCGCGGTGGTCACTGTGAGGAAATATCTGAGATAACTGAAGGAAGTTTCAGGCTAGACAAAATAGCTGGAGCATACTGGAGAGGAGACGAGAAGCGCGATCAACTCACCCGTGTCTATGGACTAGCCTTTGAGACCAAAGAAGAACTTGAAAACTATGAAACTCAAATAGAGGAAGCCAAAAAGAGAGATCATAGAATACTCGGCAAGTCGCTCGGGCTATTTATCTTTTCTGATCTTGTTGGTCCTGGACTACCGCTATGGACTCCGAGAGGGACTTTCATACGCAAACAAATAGACAATTATGTCCAAGAGCTTCGTAGCGAGTACAACTACGGCGCAGTGACTATCCCTCACCTCACCAAAAAGGATCTCTATGTGAAGAGTCAGCATTATGAGAAATACGGTGAAGATCTTTTCAAGATTCATACTCGTGACGGACATGAGCTCTGCATGAAACCTATGAACTGCCCTCATCATGCTCAGATATATGCGAGTGAGCTACGTAGCTACAAGGAACTTCCTGTGAGATACAGCGAGACTACTATGGTATATCGTGATGAGCAATCAGGAGAGCTAAACGGTTTGTCACGTGTGCTATCAATCACCCAAGATGACGCTCATATATTTTGTAGAGAAAATCAACTTGAAAGTGAAATGGAAAATATTTGGAACTTGATAGAAACTTTTTACTCTACTTTTGGATTTACAAAATTAACTCCAAGATTTTCTAGACGTGATGGGAATGCAAAATTTAAAGGTGGTGATGAACTCTGGGCAAAGGCAGAAGGAGCGATCAGAAATCTCCTCGAAAAGAGAGCAGCTGGTAACTGGGTAGATGGCGAGGGAGAGGCTGCATTTTATGGTCCAAAAATAGACTTCATGGCGCTCGACGCTATAGGAAGAGAGCATCAAGTCGGAACCATACAAGTAGACTTCGTCCAACCTGCGAACTTTGAACTAGAGTGTGTGAACGAAGA
>JAYVLF010000016.1:0-29454 GCA_043759615.1 Minisyncoccota bacterium
AAAAAAACGAGAACTACCGGAGCAGTTCTCGTTGGTGGGACCAGATATCAAATCATGAAGGAGGAGTCATCTCTTCCGTCTTTCCAGGCTTAAATTTAATATCGCGACCTGGGACGATGGTGGATATCGCATGCTTGAAAACCATCTGGGTCACGGTGCTCTTAAGCAATACGACGTACTGGTCAAATGACTCTATCTGCCCCTGCAGCTTGATACCGTTCACCAAGTAGAGCGAAACAGGGACGCTCTCGAGTCGCAACTGATTCAGAAATGGGTCTTGCAAAAGTTGTCCTTTGTTGGTCATTACGACCTCCTTTGAGTTAAATTATAAAAAGAGTTTTGGTTAGTAAGATAACTAATCTCTCTCATAATAAACTATTATCATACTTTTGTCAAATAAAGAAAATGAAGATAAGGTCTGGGCTTACTTCCTTTTATTGTGGAACTTTTCCCACTGTTCACGGAGAAACTTGTTCGTAACATTCGTATATATCTGAGTGGTGGCGATAGAGGCGTGACCAAGCATCATCTGTACAGTGCGAAGATCGGCACCATTGTATAGTAAATCAGTGGCAAAAGAGTGGCGGAGAACGTGAGGGGTGCACTTCTTACTGATACCAGCTAGAGCTGCATACTTTTCGATTATCCTCTCGACACTTCTCGTGGTTAGCCTGACTGACTCCTGTTTCACTAGACGACTCTGGGCGCGCGGAGAATTATCTATGATGAGAGCCTCATCTATATCAACTCTCTTGTTTAGATAATTTTTTATACTCTCTTTAGCAACATCACTGATGAACACCACACGTATCTTTCCACCTTTTCCTCTCACGGATAACTCACTCACAGAGAGGTCTATATCCCGATCCAGTGCACAGAGCTCACTCACACGTAGCCCAGTAGAGAAGAGTAGATCAATGATGAGTATGTCACGAAGATTGCCACCCTCACTCACACTTTGAAATAGCCTCCTCAGTTCTGCGTCGGTCACCAGATCCAGTTCACGCTGTGAAGTTTTGGCTAGCTCTATCTTTTCTGGGTCGTAGCATAGAGTGCCACGCTTTCGCATGTATTTTAGAAATGCCCGGAGAGCGATGAGGTGATAGTTCTGAGTTTTCTTGTCGAGAGTTTTCACATTCACACTGCTAGCTATTTTGTTCTGATTCTTCACAGCTCTCGCCCGTGAAGCTGATGTATTTTCAGATGGAAGTCTATTTAAAAAAAGTCTATACTCGCGCATCTTCCCATCAGTAATACTGTCGATATTCTCACTATCAAGAAAAGTTATGAATCTAGAAATATAGTGGTCATAGTTGCGAGCAGTGAGGCGAGATCTACCTTTTTCTATTTCTGTGTACTCGAGGAATTGATTTTTGTATTCAGTTAAGTTCATGATGAATATGATTGTATTTAAATTATATCACAATGTCGTAAAATAATTTGTATAAAAGCAATAAAAGGAATATAATCAGAGAAATTGCTCATTTTAATTTTATTTAAAGGGAGGATGATATGCCTAGCATTACAGCAAAAACTGCTATCGAGGCTAAATTGTTAAAAAGTATTTATGCGGGTGGAAACGTGATAAGAACAGAAGACCTGGTTTTAGATGTAAAAAAGATCATGACCCAAGAAGGGGATGTGTTAACTGCTGAGAAGATGGCAAAAGTAATTGGACTGGATATACCAACAGAGTGGTATGAAGAAAGTTTACTAACTGCCGTATGCACAGGTGATTTATATGGGGCTACACACTCACTCGCCAAGATAAAAAGAGGGTTTGAGGCTAGTGAAACAAAAATTCTTCTCGAGCAAATAATCACAAATGGAGATATTGTTGCATTAAAAAAATTTCAAACACATTCTGGCGAGGTCTTCCATTTGGCTGTTTGGCAAAATACTTTACTAATCAAAACCGTTAAACTTTTATGGATAAAAAAATATAAGGAGCTTGGTCCGACAGTTCCAATTGAGAGATTTCACTCTGCATACAGATCTGCAGTAACAGGGTTTAAAATCAAAAGCAATGATAATCATGTTCTAGATCTCATAAAGAAAACTTTTATGGTCTTTAGTAACGGAACCATGTCCCAGTTTGTATTTGCCTTATCACAGATGGAGACAAATCCTGAAATCATGGATATGGCTCATGAGATTGCGCAAGATTCTCCTATTTTTTGAGACCACAACCCCGATTTTGCCTAGCAAAATCGGGGTTGCTTTTTTATACTATTATGTTATAATGTCTCATATGTTAACTACACGCAAAAAATTAAACGTTATCAAATCTGCACAGATTCACGATACAGACACTGGTAGTCCAGAAGTACAGATAAGCATACTTTCGAGAAGAATCGACGAGCTTGCAAATCATCTAAAAACTCACAAAAAAGACAATCACTCTCGCCGTGGTCTCATACAAATGGTTTCTGACAGAAGAAAACATTTGAAATATTTGCAAAACAACGATACTAAGAGATATAAAACTATCACTAGTACACTAGGACTCAAGTCAAACTAATACAAAAAATAAAACTGCAACACTATTGCAGTTTTATTTTTGTGTGTTATACTTTAGTAGTTAGTCAATTTTTATAAAGAAAGGATACGTAAGTTAAGTAATTTTAATACAAAAACAAAAATATGTCAGTAATACAGCACACTTCTCAAAGGGTTGCAGTTCTCATAGATACACAAAATCTATATCATAGTGCCAAGAATTTATATAGTGCGAGGGTGAATTTTAACAATCTACTCATCGACGCCGTGGGTGGTAGGCAACTAGTTCGTGCCATCGCATATCTGATCACTACAGAGTCTCAAGATGAGGCACAATTTTTCGATGCGCTTCTCAAGATGGGAATAGAGACCAGACACAAAGATCTGCAAATATTTCATGGTGGATCAAAAAAGGCTGACTGGGATGTAGGTATAGCGATAGACGCTATACGTATAGCCAAGAAAGTGGATAGTATAGTTCTGGTTACAGGAGATGGGGATTTTATCCCACTAGTTGAACACTTAAAGAGTGAAGGGGTGCAAGTAGAGGTAGTTTCATTTGGTAGGTCTACCAGCTCAAAACTAAAAGAAGCAGCTGAAGCATTCATGGATATGGATGAAGAGAGTAGTAGATATCTGCTTGGCTCTCACATGACAAAACCATCGATGATAAGAAAGTACAAGAAATCCACAAACAAAAATCCAGATAGTATAGTATAGTTAGTGGATGGATGAGGACCCAAAGAAATCTAGTACACCTATCATACACACTCTAGAGAGCGATACTTTAGGCATGATACAAAATATTCCTGCTTCATATTCGTCTCCAGAGGATAATGTAGTCAGAACGAAAAAGATACTCATGATCATTGCTATTGGTATGCTTGTTTTGTTTTGCGCTCTTTCTGCATACTTATACTTTACTTTCATAAAGAAGCCCACCCCAGTAGTAGAGATCATAAACCCTCCTAGGATATACAAACTGGTTGATGTTCTACCTGAATTCAACAGCAAACTATCAACATATACAAACCTCGCCACCAGTACAGAAAGTAGTATCATTGTAGATATAGTAACCTTTGACAATGTCTATGCATATCTCATACAAAATGAAAGCACTTTTGGGCAAATACTCGCAAGTAAATTTAACCTTGGCTCTGTCTCAGAGTTCACAGATATAAACATACAGAACAATGATGTACGTATAGCAGACGGAGAAACTGGGCTTATTGTTTATGGATATGTAGAACAAAAAAAACTAATAATCACTACTAGTATAGAAGAGTGGTTAAGGATAAAATCCAACATATGAAAGTAGCCAGAGTATACAGCGCGCAAGTAGTTGGACTCTCTGGTGCTATTATCAGTGTGGAGACAGACGTCTCTAGTGGAGTGTACAGTTTCACTATCGTAGGACTACCAGACAAAAGTGTAGATGAGGCCAAAGAGCGTGTGCATGCAGCCTTGAAGAACAGTGATTTTGATAGTCCAAAATCTCGCAATCATAAACTCACTGTCTCTCTGGCTCCGGCAGATATAAGAAAAGAGGGACCTGTCTTTGATCTGGCCATAGCTATCTCATACTTGGTGAGTGTAGGGGATATCAAATATGACAAGATAAATGAGTGCATATTTGTAGGTGAACTATCTCTTATGGGTGAGATGCAAAAGATAAATGGAGCACTCGCTATCGCTCGCGCCGCCCACTCTGCTGGATACAAAAAACTTTTCCTGCCAAAGATAAACGCTCATGAAGCAGCTCTGATACGTGATGTAGAAGTGTATGGAGTTAACAATATCAAAGAGGTAGTTGAGTTTTTGCAAGGTAAAGTAGAACTCGATAGAGAGCCTCACAAAGTTCCGACTGCGAACAAAAACTTTTATCCTGATATCAGTGAAATACGTGGACAATTCTCAGCCAAAAGAGCTCTCGAAATAGCCGCTGCTGGTGGGCACAATATTTGTCTTTATGGGCCACCAGGTACAGGTAAAACTATGTTAGCAAAGGCTTTTACTGGCATACTCCCGCCGCTGTCATTTGAAGAGTCTCTAGAAGTTACTGGCATACACTCTATAGCAGGGGCGACAACTGATATCGTATCTTATCCACCTATGCGCGCACCACATCATACTAGTAGCTATGTCTCTATTATAGGTGGTGGATCAGTACCAAAGCCTGGAGAGATAACTCTAGCCCATCGTGGTGTATTGTTTCTCGATGAGTTTCCTGAGTTTGAAAAGAAATGTCTCGAGAGCCTTCGTGAACCTTTAGAAGAAGCTCATGTCCGCATATCCAGGGCGAGAGGGTCAGAAGTTTTCCCAGCCAGATTCATACTTGTCGCAGCCATGAACCCTTGCCCGTGTGGCTATGCTGGATCACGCATAAAACAGTGCACATGTAAACCCGGTGATATAGAAAGATATCAGAGGAAAATATCAGGACCGATAATGGATAGGATTGACCTGTGGACCTTTGTCCAACATCTCCCATACGAAGAACTGAGCAAAGAGGTGGAGAGCAAAAATGAATCTGACGCTTTGCAAGAGAAGATAAAATCAGCTCGTAGTTTTGCAAAAACTAGAAATGAAAAGCTAAATATAAAAGATAAACTAAATAGGGAGCTGAGTCCAAAAGAAATATCAATAGTCGCGAATCTGAGCGGGGAAGAAAAGACAATACTGAACAACCTAGCTACACAATTCATGATTTCTCCTAGAGCATATCACAGGGTGCTTCGTGTAGCACGTACCATCGCAGATCTAGAGGGTAGTGAAAAGCTGAATCAAAATCACATCATAGAAGCTTTCCAATATCGTCCAAAACTAAATGCTTAGTATATTAGGTCAGAAATTAGAATGGGTTTTCTGCTCCACGTATCTCAAAGTGAAGATGTGGACCAGTTGACTTACCACTATTTCCTGATCCTCCGATAACTTGACCTTGGACAACCCTATCTCCCGCACTCACGTTGATATTATTCATATGACCGTATACAGTCTGAGTTCCATTTGGATGCGAGATGATCACCATCTTACCGTATCCACCATTGTAACCTGTTTCTTTGGCTGCCAATATAACACCATCTGCCGCTGCCAGTAACGGAGTTCCGACTGAGACACCGATATCTACAGCATTGTGTCCGTGTATGCCTTGAGTTTTTGTTCCTCCGATGAGAGGGCGCATATAATATCCCGCAGTATTACTAACAAGATATCTTTTAACTTTTGCTTTGACGCTAATTATAGGCTTTTTAATTGGAGCTTCGTCGACGATTTCCCCATCTGGGATAATGATCTCGTCTCCGATCTCTAGTCCATCACCCATAGCGAGAGAGTTAAAATCAGAGATATTCTCTACATCAGCTTTGTACTTTTTGGCTATAGTTTTTAATGTATCACCCTTTTTAACTGTATATTTTACTCCAGAAACAGGGAGTATAAGTATAGAATCTCCCTCTTTTATGCTTTTGCCTTTTAGGTCATTCGCCCAGATTATCGTATTTTTTGAGACATCATAGAGTTTTGCTATGTCACCTATAGTATCACCCTTTTTAACCTCATAGACTGAGATTGAGTCGTTTTGGGGGACCTCTTCCTCAAAGTCAGCACGCATTAGTCCTACAGAACTTTTAAGCGTACCGTCTTTTGACGCTGGGGTTATCGTACTAGTGTCGTAGGCACGGAGAACAACTTCATCGTCATTCCTGGTTATGACATTGTAACTTTTATCCTTACTTATAAGGGTTTTTATGGAGAGAAAGGCGCTAGTAAACATGTTGGCGTGAGCTATATTTTGAGAAGTTTCGACAAAAAGGAAGATGGCGACAAAAAGGCCAGCAGATAGGAATTTGAAACTTTTCTTATTTGAATGAGGTTTTTGTACTATCATCGTATGACTGATAAATCAGCCGAATAGATACCCATAATACACAATATATGTGTACAAAGCAAGCTCTTTTATTCACTTATTGTTGTATAATAATATTAACAAACACATGGCATTTGAATCTATAAACTTGTCCCCAAATGAAAAAACTGGGCCTGAAACACCAAAAATAAAACTTTCTAATGGGGATTTTGTGAATCTTGAAAATAAGCTTGCAACTGATCATAATCATATTAACAAAATAGCTAATAAACTTAATGCAAAAGAGAAAATTTTCGCTCATTCTGTGAAGAGGGCAGAGGCAGTCATCTCTGGCATAAAAGAAGTGACAAAAGATGATGGGGCGGAGAGTTCTCATGATATAGAAGTATCCTCTTCAGAGTTTAGACGATTCAAATATGCTCAGCTAGATGGAAACAAGGTTAAGGGTCGTGGCGAAGAGAGGTTGGTTAAGAAAATGGGTGGAGAAATACGCAGTCGGTGGATAGAAGACAATAAAAGAATAAAAAATCTTACCAAGAAGATAGAAGGTTATGTTGCTAGCAATCAAAGAGACCAGGAAACTATCTCTAGCTTACGTTCTGAGCTTCTTGCTGCAGAGACCCTCTTAAACACTCACCGTGCTACTATCAAAAATTTGCGTGATGATAAAAATATATCAAAGGAGCTAAAGGCTGAAGCGATTCAATACGCAAATGAAGATGCTGAACAGATAAACAAACTTACTGGGGTCTTAAATATGACTGAGTCAATAAAAACTGAAAAAGAAAATAATATAGAGAACAAAAAAGATCCTGAGTTTAAATTTTTGCAGCTAGAGGAGTTAGCAAAAGAGGCATCCAAAGACTATTCAGAATATCCGGCAATAAGAAAATATATCTCAAAAAGTCGTGAGATGAACCACAGTCTCGGGTATAAAAACAAAACTGAGCTTTTAAGTGATTTTCACGAGTTAGACATGGCTGAGATAGAGATGCAGTTCCGAAGAGCAAAAAAAGCTCAGCAGAAGCTAAAAGATAGAATAGAAAGTATTCATGTTATGAATAATGGTCAAAAAGTTGCTTTTGAAAAAGAGTTAGCACATTTAAAAAATTTACAATCTCATGCATATAACACAGTCAACAATCAACTAAATAACTTTTTGGATTTACTGAGAAATAAGTCACTAGAGCTAGTGACTAGCGACAAAACTACAACCACATCAAACACCTCGCAAACAGAACTAGTATCTCCTTTTACTCCACCCATCGTCGACACATTTACGGATGACACATCAACTGAGCCGACACAACCAGAAGACCCCATAACAACTGCAGAACATGAGGTTCAGATAGAAAGCGCTACCAGTCTAAGTCAGATCAAAAATAGAGTAGCCGTCAATAACTTAAAATTTTCTCGTGCTCAGACTGCACTATATAGTAAAAAGACTGTTGATGGATATACAGAGTTTAAAAGAGAGTTATCTGAGATAGTGGTGAACCTAAACTCTCTCGCAGAGGATATTGCTGATCTAGAATTTCAAAAAGAAGAATTCGTAGCAAATAAGAGTGGAACACCAGAAACCCCAGAGCAAAAAGGAAAGAGGAGTAAGAGAAATGAAGAGTCTAGGAAAAAGTTTGAGTCTGAGAAAACTACACTAAATGATAAGGTGACCAGACTAACAGGTGAGATAAACAAAATCATCGGCGGAGGCAAAAGTCTCGAAGACATAATCAAAGAAATAGGAGTTAGTAACGCTGACAAGCTGATTAAAATATCTGACAAAGCAAAACTTACAAAAGCAGA
The DNA here is from genome assembly GCA_043759615.1 of Minisyncoccota bacterium. Lineage (GTDB taxonomy): Bacteria > Patescibacteriota > Minisyncoccia > Phycocordibacterales > UBA5272 > JAUPVO01. Next base: position 8,171 of record JAYVLF010000016.1, read on the forward strand.
GGCTGACGAAGTTCTAAGTGAGATCAAAGAAGCTTTGAAAAAGAAATCTACCGATAAAGGTTTCTCTGACTCTGAGAAGATGGACTTTGAAATTAAATTATCTATACTGAGCTCTGAAGAGGCTAAGCACAAAGAAAGCCTAAACAAAATAACTCCGAACAGGGGCAATATCGTAGAGGCAGCCAGATACGGTGTAGCCACTACGATACTACTATCTATATCTGAGACGATATCTAAAGCCCAGGAAACACTAGAAAAGAAAAACGAAATCTCAGCTGACGAGAAATTTGAAAAGTACCAAAAAGCCCTAAAAGAAGAAAGGGTGAAGATGGTAGCCAAGAAACTAGAAATACAGAAATTAGATCTCGAGTACAAGGCTGGAGTAGAGGAAGAAAAGATTGCTAATAAAAAAGAAAAGCTCTCTATACTCGCCCAAGTGGAAGCAGAGAAGAAGCTCGCCAAAGCCGAACATAGGAAACCAAATCTGACTGGTATAGATACTGCCGCACTAAAGGTGCTCAGACCTCTTCGTAGATTTTTCCAATTTAAACACAAAGCTTACAAGCTAAATCGTGAGAGTCTTTGCAATGAGGCAAGGGGACTTATGGATGAGGTGACTTATAACTATCATCATCTTGCAGAGTTCGAAGGGGTTGAGTTAAATGAAGAGAACAGTGTGAACTTCATAAAAACTTTTGCACGTAGTCCTAACTTCAAAAACAAAACTGAAACTAAATACGAGATAGACTCTACGAGTGATGTGATCACAGAGAAGGGGGCGCTAAGAAAGAGCTTTGGGGATATGCTAGGAAACATGTTAGAAGATGGTAATGGCTGGGGAGCGGTAGGGGCTGGACTCGTTATGGGAGCAGCGATAGGAACTGCGGCTGTAGTGGGTGGAACAAAGAGTCTTTTCACAAAAAATCCAAATGGATCAGCACCAGTAACAGCAAGCAAGAACGCGTCTCAGACAGCAAACTCTATCAATCATCCAGCGCCAGAGGCTAGCACTCGTAACTCCGGAGCAAGAACTGCAGCCTATATAGGTGGCGGAGCTGGAGTAGGTGCGGCAGCGGTAGCTCTCGCAATGTCAGGAGCAGCCGCACAAGCACCAACCGCAGACACCACGAAAATCCTGACAACAACATCGACAACAACTCCTGCAGCAGCAACAGCAACTCCGAAGAAAACTTTTAGTATAAAAGAAAAGGAAAATACCCTACACTTTGCAGATCAAGATAAGAACTTTACTATTCGTCAGATGAAAAACCCTGATGGCTCTACAGATATAGTTCTCGACATGCCCGCCAACTATGCGGATGACAACAATATGGCCGCAAGATATGAGCACGCCAAAGACTCTCTAGTAAAAGAGATATTAACAAACCCAGAACTAAAAAGCTACAGAGATCAAATATCTAAAAATGGTAAGCTCCTGATAAATACGGGACGAGAGACAAATATCATAGTTCCTATGACTATCAATATCTCTGACGTAGGGAACAAAGTGGAAACTGTAGCAGAGGCGAACTTTGAGAATCCTGCGATGATAAAACTAGCCGCGGACAGGGTGGCAAATAGATTTGGAGAGGGTTATAAATCTTACAAATACACAGCATAAATATATGTTCAAAACTTTATCAAAAATATTCATAGAAGACGATGTTTACAAAGCCTTTGAAGAGAAGCTTTCACCTATGACTCTCCGTGATTTCTGGGCGCTGGACAAAGTTCCTGCTGGAGTAGAGCCGAAATTGATGGCTTATACTTCTGACTATGTGCGCGAAGGCTTTGAGCATTTCAAAAATAAGAACAAGGAGGTGTTAGACGACGAGATGACAGTGGGAGCATTCCTCACTGCCTACGAAGTGAGTCTGATGAGCTAGTATGCTATAATGTTTCGCATGAGTAAACATGTGAACCTAAACGAGAAACAGCTGGAAGCCTCCAAACATATAGAGGGACCGCTACTGATACTCGCAGGAGCTGGAGCTGGCAAAACCAAAACCATAACAGAGAGAGTGGTAGAGATAGTAAAGAGTGGCACAGACCCGAGAAACATCCTGTGTGTAACCTTTACAAATAAAGCTGCCAAAGAAATGCGTGAGCGTATTATAGGTAGACTAGAAGAAGAAAAGCTTTATGATGAATACACTATAGCTCCGACCATCAAGACATTTCACAGTCTTGGGCTCTGGATATTAAAAAGAGAGAGTGGGGAAGCGGGACTAAAAAAGGACTTTGTAATACTCGACTCAGCTGACAGTAGGAGTATAGTCAAAAATATACTAGAAGAGATGAGCTACGATATCAAAGTATATGAGCCAACAAAAATCCGAAATGCGATAAGCAGAGAAAAAGGTGACTTTGTCAGCGTAAAAGACTATGCCGAGAAGACTAGTAGTTTCACTATGGAGGTGGTGACTAAAGTTTGGAAAAGATATGAGGAGGAACTACATATCCAAGGAGCAGTGGACTTTGATGATCTGATAATAAGAACAGTGAATCTGCTGCGTGAGAGTGGGGAAGTGAGGGTCAGATATCAGAAACTATTTAAGTATATACATATAGATGAGTATCAAGATACGAATAATTCTCAGTATGAATTTGTAAAGCTTCTTGTCGACGATAACACCCACAATATATGCGTGGTAGGGGATACGGATCAAAATATCTACAGTTGGCGTGGGGCGAATTTGAAAAACATCATGACCTTTGAGAAAGACTTTGCCGAAAATGTGACAGGGAAGAAGTTCCAAGTTTCAAATGTTTTACTGGAAGAAAACTATAGATCAAGCGGAAACATCCTGTCAGTAGCGAACAATGCTATCAAGAAAAATACGATTCGAAAAGATAAGAATCTGTTTACAAATGCGGGTGAGGGAGAGGAGATCGAGATTATGCCAGCATGGGATGGAGACAGTGAAGCCGAGTGCGTGGCTCTCAAATGTAAAGATCTGATAGAGGCGGGGGCTGCCGCTAGTGACATAGCTGTGCTATACAGGACAAATTTCCAATCGAGAGCAATAGAAGAGAAGATGCTAAATCACAATGTAGAGTACACAGTACTCGGGACTAGATTCTTTGAGCGTAAAGAGGTCAAGGACATGCTCAGCTATCTGAGATGCGCATTGAACAGAGAAAGTCTCGTAGACCTCAAAAGGGTATTTGAAACTCCAAAGAGGGGAATAGGGAAGACGACTATCGCCAAAGTCTTTGCACGTGAACCATTGCCTCCAGCCGCCCAGAAAAAGGTCGCAGAAGTTATGAACTTCCTCGATGAGATCAAGAGGCAAAGCGAAGCTTTGCCTCTATCCGAACTCTTTACTCTCATACTCACTGATAGCAGTATAGAAAAGGAGTTGCGTGATGATGGTGAAGACGGCATGGAGAGACTAGCAAATATAAGTGAGCTGATAACTCTATCTGAGAAATATGAGACCCTGGGAGAATTCCTAGAGCTGGCTAGTCTATCCAGTGATCAAGATGACGACAAAAAGGAGGTCACAGGAGTGAGGTTGATGACTATACACGCCAGCAAAGGACTAGAGTTTGAGTATGTTTTCATAGTCGGGCTCGAAGAAGATCTTTTCCCCGCCAAAAACTTTAGTGGCAAGAAGAGGAGTAAAGAAGAAGAAGAAGAAGAACGAAGACTGTTCTATGTGGCGGTTACTCGAGCCAAGAAAAAGCTGTTCTTATCCTTTGCCGAGATGAGACAGATATTTGGACAGACCAATATCGCCCCACCGAGCCAGTTCCTGCTCGACGTACCTGATGATATCTCTATATATCATGATATGTATTTCAAAAAACACGAGCGTGGTGGCAAGATAGTTTATATTTAGATATTTTGCTACAATAGGCCTCATGATAAAGATACAAGCTAAAAAGTCCCTCGGTCAAAACTTCCTAAAGAGTGAGGCGGCTTTGGCGGCTATAGTTGAGTGTAGTGAACTTAGCTCGTCCAATGTCGCCCTCGAGATAGGGCCAGGCACAGGGATACTCACTGAGAGGATTTTAAATACTGGAGCCGAAGTCATCGCCATCGAGAAAGACGATAGATTGATAGAATTACTAACTGAGAAGTTTAAAAGTTTCGTAGATGTGGGTAAATTTACTCTTATCCACGCCGATATCATGGATATAAACATCAAAGCTTTATTAGAGGGGCAGGGTGCAAAAAATAAAAACAGAGACTTTAAGCTCGTAGCCAACATACCCTACTATCTTACTGGAGCCATCATGCGTAAATTCATAGATGAGAATCTGGCAACCAGTATGACACTCCTGGTCCAAGACGAAGTGGCGAAACGCGTTGTCTGCAGGGATGGCAAAGAAAGTCTACTGTCACTCTCGGTAGAGAGCTACGGCAAAGCCAAATACGTGAAAAAGGTGCTAGCTGGGAGTTTTGTCCCCGCACCAAATGTCGACAGCGCGATAATTTATATAAAAAAAGATACTGAGTCTATATTTAAGAACGAAAATGAGAGGGAGCTATTTTTCAAACTCATACATGCTGGTTTCGCTCACAAAAGGAAAACTATGATGCATAATCTGAAAATAAATAGTGAAGAATACTGGCCGAACATTGCAAAGGTATTTGAAAATCTGAATATAGACCCGAAAATTAGAGCCGAAGATGTGAACATGAACTCTTGGATGAGAATCGTACATGCTATAATATAGCAATGCAACTAGATCACAAAAAAATACTGATTTCTATCCTGGTAGCGCTTTCTGCTGCTGGGCTTATGTATCTAGCTTATGACTACTACAGTAACAGCACTAACAATATTACAAAAAACAATGGGGGTCAGCTAATCTCCCTAGAGACATTTAATCAAGCTCTCGAGAGACCAGAGGACAATGAAATACTAAACAGTATCGTCAGCGCAAATGGTGGTCCAGCTGAATATGCAAAGTCTGTAGGACCATATGACCCCATGAACACTAACCTAACCGAGGGCATGGCTCGTGACCTATATATAGCCGCACAATACTCGTCCATAGACAAAGTCGTAAACTCACCGGAGCTTATGGCTGCTGCTCTCGACAAGAGTCTCCGTGATTATACTGCGGTTCCGGTTAACTATCAGATAAAAACTTCTGACAAGATGACTCTCTCTGAGATACGCACATATGGTAATGGTGTAGGGGCGATGCTAAAATATTTCACCATCATCACGCCTGCCTTACTCATCTCAGCTGATGATATTATAAACAATAAAGCGACACAGAGACTGGCAAAGCTAACTGAGCTTGCACAAAAAGCGACAGACCTCTGCTCAATGTACACACGCTCTGCTCTGGTGCCTATAGAGATATCTGATACACACAAGAAACTCCTAGCCGAGTGTGATACATTAGCAAATATCGCCGTTGCTCTCTCTCAGAGAGGTGAGGATCCGCTAAAGCTAGTTATAGAGATACCAAAGTTCGCAAATGTCGCTACCGAGACCAAGACTCTAGCCAAAGCCTATGATGTCTATCTAGACGGTAAGAGGATATTTTATAAACCTGAAGAACCGGGCTACAGCATCAGCCTAAACGCTAATTAACAATCTCAAAAACATGAAAAACATCTTAATCAAATATATAGCCAGCATAATGATGATCACAGGACTCCTCTTCGCCCCGACCACGCCACTACTATCACCTCCACCAAAGGCTGAAGCTCAGTTGGCGGTTTTTGATATTCCACTAACCATTGGATCTATCGGAGCCTGGATAACACAAAATATTTGGTCCGCAGCTCAAGCAGCCCTTCAGTATTATGATAGCATCATGTCAACTAGTGGCTGGTTAAATGAATGGGTAATAAAACCACTGATAAAAGCGGCCAGAAAGAGTCTGATAGATCAGATAAAAAATCAGACGATAACTTGGATCAATACTGGGTTCAAAGGTAAACCGCTATTCATGACTGACCCATCTCAACTTGCAAAGAACATGGCTACTGAGCAGCTAACCCTGATAAAAAAACAAGTGCTCGATGGAGTAGGTGGAGTTGCCAATGAACTCAGATATGCAAACAAAGAGATAGCGAAGAGTCTGGTGATAGAAGCTAGATCAAGCAAGACCGCACTGTCAAAAGCCCTAACCCCTACCAAGGATAAGGTTATCGCTGAGAGTCTCTGTGCTGATGATAATATGATAAAGACCGTGGCAAAAAGATCGGGACAGACGGAGGCAGAAGTGCGTACCACATACTGTGGCACAGAGAATAGTAAAGAGAAATATGACGCGCTGACAAACTGTTTCGCTTATGACTTTAACTGTGGTGGCTGGGGAGCCTTCCTCTCTCTCACTCAGAACCCGGTAAATGATGATCAGCAGAGACTTGCAGTAGCCAAGAACTCACTGGAGAGCAGCAAGGTTAGTGAATCAAAGAAAACTGAGACTGAACTCATCGCCAATGGAGGATTTTTCAACATGAAAACCTGCTCTGAGAGATCAGAGCCTACAGCAGCCCAAAAAGAAAACGGGGACCCCGGTATATGTATCAAATACATAAGCCAAACCCCAGGAACAGCAGTCAGAGACTCTCTCACTCAAGTGGTACAAGATCCTATATCTCAACTACAACTCGACGATGATATAGCCTCTGCGCTCTCAGAAATAGCATCGGCCTTTATAAGCTCTGTTATGACAAAAGGCCTGACAGCGATCAATGGTGCTGTAGCTGAGGCTTCAGCTATGACAGAAGCCTGTATAAATGAGCGTCAGACGGAGATCAGTAATGCCATAAATGGTGTGACCACCACCAAAAAGGTGGCCTCCAAGTGTGGAGATGGAGAAAGTGGTGTTAATCTAAAAGACGGTGTTGATTGGAAAACCATAGCAACAGCTATCAAGAATAAGCCTACCACAAGTAAAGAGATACTCGCTGCAAAAAAGGCTGGCAATGACTATTCAGACTCTATAGAATTAGAAGCTGATGGTGCCTCTCAGGCCGCCAAAAAAGATAAAGAACTCGAACTCATGGTTAGTAAGTTAGATGGCACTTGTCAGGGGGCCTATCAGGGGAGCGTGGTTGCTCCTGAGCACGCAGAGCGTATAGCATCTCGCAACAAATCTCTAAAGATATATGGCTACCCGATCACAGGAGATGATGCTGTAGACAATTTGCCTCTAGGTGGTGGAGGGGTTGATGGTGGCATATACTTTGAGGGACTCTTTGGTTTTGAAACCGATGCGAATTGTAAGATAATAAAAGGAGAGTTTATCATCTATGGCATAGAAATACCTACTGGGTCTGTGAATCCTGACGGTAGTTATCAGGCTATATTTGATGGTCTCGAGGTAAACATGAAGACTGATGGCACTAGGATATTTGGTATAGTAAATGAGTACGGATATCCTCATGCTAGAGGATATATGGAAGGAGTCTTTACACCAATGAAGAAAATTTAAAGAAAATCAAGATAACACAGAGACAGTATGTTCATACGACATACTGTTTTTGTTTTTTATATGTTAAAATATAAACAAATGATGCAGAGACTCAGAAGATTAATCTCAAAAACTTTGATTGGGTTTTTTGTGCTTTTCTTTACTTTATCTCCGATGTTTAATCTAGTAGACACGACTTTTGCACAGACATATGATGAGAATGGAAATGTGATAAATGGTGCGAATACGACTCAGCCAGACACTGCAGCACCCAGCACAACATTTAATGCAGCCAAAGATAGTCAGGCAGCCAACGCCCCCTCAGTAGGAGGAGAGAATGTAGATCCGACAACTGCTGCAGGGAAAACAGCAGCAGCAGCTGCCGCAAACAAAACAGCTGAAAAAACTCCATGTACGGCAGAAAGTGCTTTCCAAGCATTTTTTAATAACATTAATCCAGCTCACTATGCTTGTCTCGCTACTTTTTGGGTGATGAAGCTTATCATAACTATCGCAGGAGGTTTAACATATTTATCTACAAAGCTTTTTGACATTTCGGTTGAAAAATTCATACTAAAAATATCTAGCTTGTTTGGGGACACAAACTCTGAAAATAGTGGCATATACTCAGCCTGGAAAGTAGTGAGAGATATGGCAAACATTGCCGGATTCTTTGGGGCTATATATGCTGGACTGATGTATATCATAGGGCGTACAGATAATCTGAAAAAGATATTTGTGAACCTGCTCATGTTCGCAATACTTACGAATTTCTCTTTCCCTATAGCAAAATTCGCAATAGATATAGCAAATGTAGTTAGTCTAAATGTATACGGCAGCATGACCAGTACGGCAGATGGGCAGTATCACATGGAAAAAGGTTTAGGGGATGCTCTTATGGGTAAGCTAGGCTTGTCACTTTTTGTAACCAATGAGAAAACTATTGATCAGAGTGCTATAGGAAACAATCTCAGCTCTTGGACTGTTTCATTTTTACTTATAATATATTTACTTTTTGCTGTTTTTATTTTTATGGAGGCAGCACTATTTGTTTTGACTAGAGGACTAACTCTTGTTATATATGTGATATTCTCACCTCTCATGTTTATCGGTGGCCTCGCGCCATTTCTCTCTGAGATGCACAAAAAGTGGCGAGAGAACTTCGTAGGTGCAGTTCTTGTTGGACCAATACTTATGATACTCCTCTGGGTTGCATTCAAGATTTTAGATGCCGTAAAAACTCTTTCTAGTATTGCCGGGATTAGATCTGTGACTGGTGATGCTGGCGCTGAAACCTTAGTGTCGTCTTCTTTGGTTTTGATCTTTTCTGGACTAGCTTTGCATTACGCTATCAAGATGGCAAAGGAATATAGTCATGAGGCTGGATCTCTAGTGAGTGGGGTTATGAGTGGGGTAGGCACTCTGGCTGGAGCTGCGGTTACTGGCGGAGCATCTATGGCACTTCGTGGCACTGTGGGGCGTGCAGGGGCAGCCATGGCTGAGAGTAAGTGGGTGAAGGAGGGTGCGGAGAGTGGAGGGTTTATGCGTCGTATGGCTTCACGTGGAGTGGGGAACACGGGGAACGCCATGACCAAAGCAAATGGTAAATTTGCTGGGGCGACATTTACAAAAACTTTCAATGCTGGTCTAGGAGCAAACGCTACAAATATGAATGTCGGCAAGAGCTACAAAGATGTGAAGGATGAGGCGACAAGGAAAGAGTTCGAAGATGCTGGAGGCAAACGCGGCCTCGAGCTAGCCCAAGAGAAAGCGGTGCTAGTAGCAAAACATGAGAGTATATCAGCCCCGAACAATAGCAGAGACAACGTGAACACAGCAAGTAGCTCTGTTCTGATGCGCGCCTCCGCAGACCTCGCTGAAGTTGAAAGGAAACTAAAAGAAAAGAAAGAAAGCCCTATCGAGTATACTGGTAAAGAAGAAGATGTTAAGGGTCTCGAGTTAGAGGCTGCCGGTAAACAAGCAAGCTTTGCCAAGGTTAATGCCAAAGCTGAAAGCATAAACAATAGACTTGAAGAGCGTGCTACTGAGAACAAAAACAAAGTAGCAGAAAAAGAAGTTGCCTATGCCAAGGTACAAGAGAAAAATGCTGATATACAAAGAGCGAAAGAGCTGAGAGCAAAGCTGGCCGGAGTAAAAGCAGCGACCCCAGCAACTCCAGCAGCCACCGCATAAATATATGTTAACAAAAGAATTACAAGATGAACTAAATATAGAAATAGATAAATCTAGCCCAGAGGTGCAGACTTTTCTCCGTGACAAATACTTTTCTGACACTTTAGGACTGATCGGGAGAGTAAACACCTTGAACGAAAGCCAAAAAGATGCTCTGTATCTCGAAGTAGTGATGCAAGTTCTCGGACTAAATGACTATGACGATTTTGCTGACTCGATAAAAAATGAGCTCAAAACAGGGGAGGAGGAGCTACCAGCGGAAAACGTCAAACAAATAGTAAATGATATAAATATTTATGTTTTTGATAAAATAAAAAGAGAGGAGAAGAGTGATGTACCAGTTGATACAGTGATCAGTCCAAACATAAACGGTATTGAGAGTGGGGAAACAGTCATGCCAACACCATCACTGCGAGAAAGTATCATGAAAAATACAGGAGTAGAGGACAAATATAGTATAGGATTCCTCACAAAACCAAATTTGGTGAATGATGAGACGAAAACTGTGCCCGTGATAACAGAAAAGGTAGTGGACACAGTGGTTGCCCCAGAAATCATGCCTGACGTGTATAGAGAAATGCCTGAACCAGTGGATAAGACCATAAAACACGAATAAAATCTGCTATTATATATAGTATATATGCAGTTCAGAGTTCCCCAATTCATAGACATAGAAGACAAAATACTCGGACCTCTCTCTTGGAGGCAGTTTGCTTATGTGCTCGGAGCAGCCGCAGTTGCTTATGTGTCCTTGCGTCTACTAGACTCAAAAGTTACAGCTCTCATAGTAGGTGGGCCGTTTGTAGCACTATTCCTGGCTCTTGCTTTTGTACGTATCAATGACAGACCATTTGTAGATACATTACAAAATGCTTTTTCATACTTCTTTGGAGGTAATATTTACACTTGGCAAAAAGACAACACCATTAAACCAGAAAACTCTGCTTCATATGATAGTTCTCGTTCAGAAAATGTTAAAAAAGAAATCAATAACTCTGTAGAGAGAAGATCAAATCACTACGAAAGACAAAATCTAAAAGATCTCGCTGTGGGACTTGATATTAAGAGTGATAAAGGTGAAGATGATATGATATAATAAAACTATGTTAGGCACAGCATCACAAAAATTCATACCGATAAAAACTATAAGAGATGGACTACTCATACTAAACAACAATGAGTATAGAGCAGTCTTGATGACTAACTCACTAAACCTTGCACTGAAGGGTGAAGATGAACAGACAGCAATCATAAAACAATTCCAATCATTTTTCAATTCACTAGATTTCCCTGTGCAGATATTCGTCCAGTCCAGAAGAGCAGATATATCTCCGTACATAGCTCTATTGAATGACAGAATAAAGAGTGCTGAGGGTGAACTACTAAAGCTACAAATCGTAGAATACATCGACTACATAAGGACTTTTTCGGAGAGTATCAACCTGATGACAAAACACTTCTTCGTGGTTGTACCTTATGTGCCGGCAACCATCTCATCGTTTTCTGACGCTTCTTCTTCACTCTTTTCTTTTGGTAAAAAAGAACAGCTACTCAGTGAGGAGAGTAAAAACTTCGGAGAGATCAGACAACAGATGCTCGAGAGAGTGAGTGTGGTAACCGAGGGTCTCACTCGCTGCGGCCTCCACGTATCACAACTAGGAACAGAGGAACTCATCGAACTATTTTATGAACTATTCAATCCAGGAGACGAAAGTAAATCTGTAAATCAATAATAATAAACACATGAGCATATTAGACATATTTAAAACCAACAAAGAAGAACCTACAAATGGTGTGTTAGGCGCAGCTATGCTAAAGAGTAATCTTCCTGATGATATATACAAGGCGGCAGAGCAGACTCTCCAAGACATCATCGCCCCTTCAGCGCTCAAAATAGAACCAAAAAACTTTTCTATCGGGGACATAAAGGGTCGCACATATTTTGTTATGTCTTACCCTCGCTACCTTAGCGACAACTGGCTCAGTCCACTTATAAATCTGGATAAGGTTTTTGATGTGTCTATACACGTCTCTCCTATAGATACTGGTGACATCATGAAGAAGTTCCAAACCAAAGTAGCCGAAGTTGGTAGTCAGATGTTAACCAGAGAAGAAAAAGGTATGGTGCGTGATCCTATGTTAGAGACTGCCTATCAAGATCTAGAAGATCTGCGTGACAACCTGATGCAAGCCGAAGAGAAGATGTTTGAAGTTGGGGTATATATCACCATATATTCACGTGATGACAAAGAGTTAGATAAACTAGAAAACGAAATCAAGGGGATGTTTGAAAGTAAGCTTATACAAATTCGTCCGGCACTATTTCAGCAAGATGCTGGCTTTCGTAGTGTTCTCCCTCTTGGTCATGATGAGATAAATATCACGAACAAGCTAAACACGTCACCACTTTCATCACTGTTCCCGTTTGTCTCTTTTGACCTTACTAGCGACAAAGGAATACTGTACGGTATAAACAGGCACAGTGGGGGGATGGTGCTGTTTGATAGATTTGGTATGGAGAATTATAACTCTATCATGTTTGCAAAGTCTGGTGCAGGCAAGAGCTTCACCATGAAGCTTGAGATTCTTCGCACGATGATGTTCGACACCAACGTCATCATCATCGACCCTGAACGTGAATATGAAAATTTAACTGAAGCGGTAGGTGGTAGATATTTTAATATTTCACTCACCAGTGAGCATCATATTAATCCATTTGATCTACCTCTCCCAGGCCCTGATGAGTCTATGAGTGATGTGCTGCGTACGAACATTATTACTCTCGTCGGACTTTTCCGTGTTATGTTAGGCGGCCTCACTCCAGGGGAGGATGCTATAGTAGATAGAGCTATCACTGAGACCTATGCTTTGAAAGACATCACTCCTGATACTGACTTTGCGGATATAGATCCACCACTACTCTCAGACTTTGAGATGGTGCTCGGTGGACTAGAAGGGTCAGAGGGGCTACTAGAAAAGCTACAAAAATTCACAAAAGGTAGCTGGGCAGGATTCCTAAATAACCCAACAAATGTAAACATTAATCAGAAATGCGTGTCGTTTTCCATACGTGATATGGAGGATGAATTGAAACCTGTAGCCATGTTCCTGATCTCTCACTATATATGGAACTCTGTTAGACGTGAACTCAGAAAAAGACTCCTGGTGGTAGACGAGGCATGGATCATGATGAAGAGCCCAGATACGGCAAGCTTCCTTTTTGGACTTGCAAAGAGAGGAAGAAAATATTTCTTAGGCCTTGCCACCATCACACAAGACGTAGGAGACTTTTTGAAAAGTGAATACGGTGTGCCGATCATCACCAACAGTAGTATACAAATACTACTAAAACAATCTCCAACAACAATTGACCTGGTACAAAAAACTTTTAACTTAACAGATGAAGAAAAGTTTTTACTCCTTGAGAGCAACATCGGTGAGGGGATATTCTTCGCTGGACTAAAACACGTGGCCATCAAAATCATCGCCTCCCACACAGAAGAACAGATCATCACCAGTGATCCGTCTGAGATACTCAGATTAAAATCTCTAAAAGAGAACAAATAATTTATGACAAAAAAACTCTCAATATTAATCTCAGGGCTAGTCTTATCTTTTTCTTTCGCTTCCGCACAAGTGAGTACAGATCTCACACTAAGAACTGATCCAGCATATCCGAACCCTAGCGAAACTTTTACCGCAACTATAGAGACTTATGCTATTAATTTGGACAAGAGTGATGTGTATTGGCTCATAAACGATACAGTAGTCGCTAGTGGCTTTGGTAAGAAGCAGGTGATGTTAAAAGCTCCTGAGTCTGGTAAGGGTTATAAACTAACAGTAACAGCCAAGAGTCCTGGAGGTAAGACTTATACCTTTGAGAAAACTTTTCTCTCTTCTTCTGTTTCGATAGTCTGGGAAGCGACAGACAGTTATGTGCCAGATTGGTATGAGGGTAGGGCGCTATTGCCAGAAGGAGGCAAACTTAGAATCTTTGCTATGCCAAACCTAGACAATGGCAAATTAGCCGCCAAAGACATAGTCTTCAAATGGTTCCTAAACAATGAAATACTAGAAAACTCTTCTGGACTAGGTAGGAACTACCTTGATTATCGTATCAGTGAAGAGCAGGGAGATGATCTTAATTTTGAGCTCGAGATGAGTCCGAGAAATTCAGCCGAGAAGATAGTTAAAAGGTTTTCCTTAGCACCGACCTCTCCAGAACTGATAATTTATAAAGACTCAACACTGTATGGAACACTTTCAAACAAAGCCTATCTCGGCACAATACCAGAAACCGAAAAAGAGTTTAGTCTTGTCGCTGAGCCATTCTTCTCGTCTGGCAAACAAAGCTTCAAAGACTTATCAGTTACTTGGTCGGTAAATGGCATACTCACCGGCAAAGGAGACTCTTTCAAAAAGCTTTTCCGCATACCATCTCCAGCACTCGGCATATCAAATATAACTGTGAGCTTTGAAAATGTAACCAAGTTACTACAGGACACGAAAACCTCTTTTAGTCTTTCTTTTTAATTTTATATGTTAAAATATAATTAACTTTATGTTGAAACTACTCACGATAAAAAATTTAATCTCTTTAATTGTTTCTTTTTTTATAGTTTTTTCTATTTTATTTTCTGGTTTAAGTACAACCGTCGCCCAAGAGTCTGAGACCGGGGACGAAGATCAAACAACTTATGAACTATTACAACCGCTAGGATCAAATGGCGCAACAACAACTAGTGTAAACATACAGAGTGGGGGGCTCTCTACTTATCTTCAGACAATATTTCAGTACGTTCTGGTCACAGTAACGGTGATTGCTATCTTTATGCTTATGTATGGTGGTATAGAGTATCTAACTACTGATATAGTTAATAGGAAGTCGGCAGGCAAGGAGACAATACTGAGAGCCTTGTCTGGTATCATCTTTATATTTTGTGTTTGGTTTATTTTAAATATTATAAATCCAGATCTCACAAAGACTGCTATAGATCTTGGGGTTGGGGTCGTCGACAATGCAACTGTTTCTATGGGGGTTGGTGGGCCAACAGGAGCACCAACCCCTATAGCCGCCAGATCTATCACTTCTTGCCCAGAAGGTATAGTGAGTATAGGATCTGCGCAAGTTTGTAGGACTATCGCTGAGAATGTGCAAAAGCTTTTTTCTGAGGCGGCGAGCTCTGGTATTAACCTTTCTGTACAAGGGTCTTGGAGACCTCCAGAGCGCCAAATAGCTCTTCGTAAACAGAACTGTGGTAGTACTGAGTATGATATATACACTAAACCTTCTGGTCAGTGCAAACCACCCACAGCTATACCAGGAACATCAAATCATGAGAAAGGACTTGCGCTAGACCTTGGTATTGGTGGCGCTTCATTTTGTTACAATGTGGCAAAGACTGTCTCAGCACAAACTTCTTGCGCTTCCGGTAATGCTGGATATAACTGGTTAAAAGCTAATGCTGCTAAATACGGATTATACAACAACATCTCTCTAACTAAAGAAGCTTGGCATTGGTCAACAACTGGTAATTAAAAATCTGTGATATAATTTTCTTATGGAAGAAACCTTTTATACAAAAAATAAATCTCTTGTTTTTCTTGGTGCTTTTTTTATTATACTAATAATCTCTATCTACGTTTGGTTTTTATATTTTAAAAAAGACAATACAATCGCAGTCAACAATAACCCTTTAAATCTACCGATAACGGGGGAGGATAGGGATAATAGCTATACCGATGGACAATATCAAAATCAAAATGATATAGAAGTTGACAATGAGGGGGTTTATCGAGTTATTTGGCACGTGTACGACAAGTCTGTTGCTGGTTATGGTTTTTCTTATTTGGATGCGACTAGTACCATATTATTTGTAGATAAGGCTACTGGTAATATATACAAAGCGGTTTACAATGAAGATACTGATGATTTTGATAAAGTTAAAATCTCAAACACCATCTTTAAAAATGTATCTTCAGCAGTTTTTAGTTCTGGAGGAGACTATGTGATGATGAGTTATAAAAACAGTAAGAATATATCAGAAACTTATGTGGCCAAGGTTCCTCGTACAGAGAACACTGAGAGGTTAGAGGGAGAAATAGTGGGTCAAGGTATACGCAGTATAGTAACATCTCTCTCTGGGGCAAAATTTGCCTACCTGAAGAGTTTTGGAGTAGGGAGTAGTATAAACATATATGATGCTATAGCTAAAAAAGAGACCCAAATAACAAATCTACCTATCAGTGAACTAAATCTAACTTTCATCGCTAACAACAATCTCATCGCCAGCACAAAACCAACAGCTTTTGCCGCTCAGCAAAATTTTATATTAGATACTAATACAAAAAAAATATCTGATTTTGTTACTAGCACAGGAACCATTAACATCTCACCTTCAGGGAAAAGTTATATAGCTTCTGAGGGGTTAAACTTAACCCATTATGAAGCTCCTTATGGTGTCTCCCAATCATTCTCAGCTTTTACGATCTCTGACAAATGTGTCTGGTATTCTGTTTCACTTATATGTGCTAGCGATAAGACAAATAGACCAAGCTCGGTTTCATATCCAGACTCCTGGTACAAAGGATATGTTAGGTTTTCTGACTCTTTGATGTTCCTAGACACGACAAACAAGAAGATAAACGATACTTATAATCTAAGTTTTGAAGCGGGGGAACTTATTGATTTTTATCACCCAAAGATAAGCGCAGACAATAAATACATAAACTTCACAAACAAAAGAGACGGCAGTCTTTGGATTTTTGCCACAGCACAAATAGCTCCTAATAATTAAATTATTACTTATTTATCTTTTCCAAAAAGTAATATTGAAATACCCCGAAAACATTACTCGTGATGAAATATATAACTATACCTGCCGGTAAAAAGACAGATGTTACAAGTATCAAAACAGGAAGGAAATACCTCATTTGGAGTACCATCATTTTGTTAAAATCCTTTTGAAATTGTGAAGCTGTGCTGGATTCTTGGTTTACCATCTCTTTTGTTGAAATAAACATGAGTAGGAGCATACTTAGGAATGAGAATACAGCTAAAATATAATTGTGCTCTGTTATGTTTATGTTGAAATAAGTAACCTTGTCTGTTACGCTAGCAACTTCTTTTAGAAGTATCTGATAGAGTCCGATAAGTATCGGAAATTGTATTAAAATATTGAGTAAACTAGAAAATGGTTTAATTTTATTTTCTTTATAGAGTTTTTGTAATTCTATTCCTTGGGTTTTCAGGTCACCTTTGTGTTTTTCTTTTAGTTTATCTACTTCTCCTTGTATTTTCTTGATATTCTTTTGTGTTCTAGATGAAGATATGTTTAGAGGTAGGAGTAGGGTCTTTATGAGAATAGTCATAAGAACTATAGCCACACCAATATCTCCACTAAAGGCTAATAGTGTGTGTAATGTATTTAGTAGGGGAGTGATTATGATTGTATTCCACATAAAGATTGTTTGATTTTTTGATAGTTTTTAATGTCGGAACTTTTATTAATAGCTTGTATTATATAGATATTTTCTTTTTTATTGAGTGATAGCTCTTTATAAGCATAACATATTCTTCTTTTTAATTTATGTCTATCTACAGATCTTTTTAGTATCTTTTTTGTTATAACAATGGCAAGTTTTCCTTCTTTATTTTTTATGGTCTTACATTTAAAAAGGGGAGTAATGATATTACTCCCTCTCTCTAAACTTTTAAAGTCTTTGGTTTTAAGGCGGTTTTGCCTATTTAGCATAGTATAAAATTATTTTCCTGATAGCTTTGCCGAAGGTTTAACTGAAAGCTTTGTTCTTCCTGCACGTCTTCTTCTTAGGAGTATATTTCTTCCTCCTGCGCTGGCACTACGAACAAGGAATCCGTGGGTGGTCATGCGCTTCTTTCTTTTTGGTTGATATGTTACTGACATTTCACTATTCTATATCAAAAAAGACTTTTTGGCAAGGTACACATTTTCCAATTAAAAGAGTATAATACTAACATATGGATTATGAACAACTTTGGAATACTGTGCTCACTCAGATGGAGTTAGAAGTTTCTAGGGTTAATTTTAACACTTGGTTCAAAAACTCAAAGATGGTCGACTATAAAGATGGTGATGTTTCTGTTGGTGTTGCGAATCAGTTCATAAAAGACTGGTTAGAGCAAAAATATAAAAAAGATTTACTTCGTATTTTACGTTCTGTTCAGAGTAGTGTGAGATCTCTTACCTTTGTGGTGGTGAAGATGGATAGTATACAAAAGAAGTCTGGTATAGTTGAGAACAACAGTAATTCTAGTTTGCCACTAAGTGATCTTTATATTAATAAAGAAGATGGTTTAAATCCAAAATACACTTTTGATAACTATATCATTGGGCCGTTTAATGATGTAGCTCATGCTACGGGGCAGGCGATAATACAAAACCCAGGACTTTCTTACAATCCATTTTTTGTTTATGGTTCTACTGGCCTTGGTAAAACTCACCTCCTTCAAGCTATAGGAAATAGTATCAAGAAAAAGTACGCTGATAAAAAGATTTACTACACATCTCTTGAGAGATATTATATGGAGTATGTGAATGCTACTGCACAGAGTAGGATACCTCATTTTAAAGATAAATATAGGAAATTTGATGTGTTTATTATGGACGATATCCAATTTATTAGCGGAAAAGACAAAACACAAGATGAGCTTTTCCATCTTTTTAACATGATGTATGAGACGAATAAACAAATCATCTTTTCTTCTGATATACATCCGAATTTTATTGTTGGACTAGATGATCGTCTAAGATCTAGATTTAATCATGGTATGGTGGTTGATGTTAATACCCCTCCTTTTGAGTCTAGGATAGCTATACTTCAAAATAAAGCCAAGAATTATAGGGATAAAATAGAAACTGAGGTATTAGAACATATCGCTGAGAATGTTCATGGTAATATACGTGAGCTAGAAGGTATATTCACAACCCTAATCACCCAATCATCAGTAAAGGGGTCCATACTTACTGTGGCAGATGTTAAGAATTATTTAAAGAATAATGTAAAATTAAAGAAAAGTGTTTCTGTTCAGGATATAGTAAAAACTGTTTGTGTATATTACAACACTACAGAAAGTTTTATTTATAATAAAACTAGAAGAAAAGATATTATTAAACCTCGTCAAATCATAATGTATATTTTGCGTGAATATTATGATATGAGTTACCCTTTAATAGGAGAAAAGATGGGTGGTAGAGATCATACTACAGTAATACACTCTTATGAGAAAATTAAAAAAGACCTCAAAGCTGACCCATCTCTTATGAAAGAAATAGAGGAGATACGTTCGATGATTTTATAAAACTGTGTACAAGTATGTGTATAAGTATGTAGATAACTATCATAATAACTGTGAACAGTCTCTCTTTTAAAATTAAATCAAAGTAAAATGTTTGAAGCAATCTTAAGTAGTTAACATTTTTTACATCCTAATCAACGATTTATAAAAATGAAATAGTAAAAAAGCCTTATTTATTATAAGTTAAAAGTTGTTCAGTTAGTTAACAGCTTTATATTATTATAATGATTGTATATATAAAACAAATACTATATAATACAAATAACTAAAGGATATGAAATTTTACGTCACAGCCACAGCTTTCACTCAAGCTATTAATTCAATATCGAAAGCTACTAGTAAGAGTAATTCAAATCCTCTTTTAGAGTGTGTGTATCTGAAAGCGGAAGATCATAATCTGACACTGAGAGCTAGTAATTTAGAGATTATTGCCGAGAAGAATATTTCGATAAAAGGAGAGGTGAATGGATCTGTACTACTAAAGGCTTCAGTTTTTACAAAACTCGTAAACACATTCTCAAAGAGTGCTGAGAATTTGATAATTGAAAAAGATGGAAATATTTTAAAAGTCTCCTGTGCTGAAGATGTTTTTGAATTAGATGTTTTAAATGAAGATTCTTTCCCAAATCTTCCTAGTGGACTTTCTAGTTCCGAAAGTAGTAAATTTTTAGAAATCAGTAAAACCCTTTTCATTGAAAGTATTCGCGCTGTTTCTTTCGCTGCTTCGACTAGTGAGATAAAACCAGAAATAGCAAGTGTGTATGTGTATACTAAAGACAATTTCTTACACACAGTTTCTACTGATTCATATAGATTAGCAGAGAAAAAGATCTACATAGAAGGTTTGGTTGAGGATTTTTCACTTATCATACCTATCAAAAACATCGGAACTATTTTAAGTATATTAGAAGATGTAACCGACGATAATTTAGTTTTTAGTCCATATAGTGATGGAGTTATCATTTCACTAAAAGATACTAATCTGGCTATCAGGACAATAAGTGGGACTTTCCCTGATTATAAACAATTATTTCCAAAAAGCTATATTTTTAAGGTTAATCTGAACAAGTCTGAGATCATAAATGCTCTACAATTAACAACTTTTATAGCTCTTAATTATGCTTTTTGTAATATAAAATCAGAAAAAGAAAAAAATATATTAAAAATAACCTCAAAAGAAAGTAGTGTAGGATCCACCAAAAAAAGCCTAAAAGTAGAGTTTGAGCAAGATGGTGAGAGTCAAAATTTTGACGATTTTGAAGTGAATTATAACAGTAATTATTTTCTTGATGGACTACAGAAAATAAACAATGAGAAAATAAAAATTAATTTTACCACAGTTTCAAAACCTGCTTTTATTTCATCTCCAGAAGATACAAGTTTTATATATTTATTGATGCCACTAAACAGGTAAAATTGTGGACAAGTTAACCTTATTTTACAAGAAGATTTGCTATAATATTAGTATAGAACATGAGCAAAAAACTCACCGGCATTTTTACTATAATTTTAAGTCTAAATATACTATCTGCAAACGCACAGTTAGTAAAAAGTTACGCCTTACTGGACGCCTTCTCTTTGAAGACTTATTGTACTATTTCATCCCTTTCTTTTTATTTACTAGACTCATCAAAATGTCCTATAAAAAAAGATGAGGAAAATATTTCTGATTCCAAAGTAAAAGAACTTATTTTGAATATTAGAAGCAAAAATCAACCAACATCAGAGACTACTACGCCACAAAAAAATACCACAACTCAAAACCCTACATCAAATAGTTCAGTTAGTAACATCGTATATCAAACAATTTTTAAAAATATTACAACAATAATCAAGGGTGAAAAAGGTGAGACGGGTGCAACAGGAGCAAATGGAAAAGATGGTGTTTCTGTTCCTTCTGGTTGGGTTGGTGGATCGTATGAAGTTTTTTCAAGTTCTGTTTCTGGTGGTGGAATAGGTACTGTTGGCCCGGCCGGGCCAGCTGGTGCGACTGGTCTTGCTGGGGTCGCTGGTCTAAATGGGTTAGATGGAACAACAACAATAATGTATGCAACAGGAACAGTTGATGCGCTAAATGGAAACATTACAAATCTGAATGCGACAAATACTATTTTTGAAAAATCAATCATAGGTAACTCTACTACCACTAACGCAACGAGTACAACCTTTTTTACGAACATCTTAAGATCTGTCACAGGAGTATTTACAGATATTTTTACAAACAATCTTACAACTAGTAACACAGTCACAGAAACACTAACAAGTACAGGAACCTCAACTTTAGCTACTACTACAGCAACACAACTAACAGCTACAGGACAAACCTCTCTTACCAATGCCTCAGCTACTTCAATTACTTCAA
>JAYVLF010000017.1:0-28480 GCA_043759615.1 Minisyncoccota bacterium
CAAAGAAGGTATAAAGCTACTGACAAACTTTATGAATGATTTCAAAGGTACGGCGATAGTTATTTCTCATGATGAAAAATTCCTAAATGACTTTTCTCACGGTATCCTCTATATCAATACTCAGCATCACCTCCTAGAACAATATGTAGGTAACTATTTCAAAGCGCTCGATGAGATCAAGCGTCGTGTCGAAACCGAAGAGAGGAAAAATGCTCAACTAGAAAGAGAGATACAAGACAACAAAGAAAAAGTGAACTTCTTTGCCCACAAAGGAGGAAAGATGCGTAAACTAGCAGCTAAATTGAAAGAAGAAGTGGCTGAGATGGAGGATAGTAAAGTTGATGTTCGTAAAGAAGATAGAACAATCAAAAACTTCGTCATACCTTGCCAAGAAGATATAGGTGGACGTGTGCTAAGTTTTACAAATGTAGAAGTACTAAAAGATGGTGTACCGGTAATCAGAAACTATGATCAGATACTCCGCAAAGGAGAACGTCTTCAGATGATAGGCCCAAATGGTATCGGCAAGACTACCCTGCTCGAGCGTATCGCCAAAAATGAATTCCCTGGAGCAAAAACTGAAAAAGGTATCAAGATAGGTTACTACAGACAGGACTTTTCTACGCTGGACTTTAACAAGACTGGTTACGAAGAGTTGTGTAGTATATTTAAAAGACTAGATGATCACAAAGTTCGTGCTGTGGCTGGAGCATTTATGCTTAGTGGTAAAGAGCTATCAACTCCGATAGGATTCCTATCTGAAGGGCAAAAGGCCTTACTCATGTGGGCATATATCACTCTCTCAGAGCCTGGACTACTCATCATCGATGAGCCCACAAATCACGTTAACTTCCGTCATATACCAGCCATAGCCAATGCTATCAAGAATTTTGAAGGAGCTATCATAGTAGTCTCTCACGTGAATGATTTTGTGAGGCAACTAAATATTTCTCATACACTAGATCTAGGTAAGGTATAGAGAGCATGTTATTTATTTCCGGCGGAAATGGAGGGATTTGAACCCTCGAAGGCTTTCACCTTGCTACCTTTCCAAGGTAGTGCACTAGGCCACTATGCGACATTTCCAATTTTTCTATTATATCAAATTTAACCCTTAGCGTAAACGATATATTCTATATTCCCATCTTTACCTGTTATAGGCGAGGTGTATGTATCTATTGTTTTAATACCATTCTCTTCCAGTTTAATCTTGAACTCTTCTAACTTTTCTTTTGCTAGATTCTCATCTATGACTTTACCTTCTCTATTGACCCCACCCTTACCTACCTCAAACTGAGGTTTAAATAGTAAAAAATATAAACATTTATCATCACTCACTTCTATTATTTTTTCTATTATATAATTTAGAGAGATAAAAGAAACATCAGTTACTATCAGATTGTACTTTTTATTATTATCAAAATTTCTTATGTCTGTATTTTCAAAAAGACTAACTCTGTCTTTATATTTTGATAGTAGATCTTTATCAAACTGCTCTGTACCCACATCAACTGAGTCAACACTCATCACCCCAGCCTCTAACATCACTTGAGTAAATCCTCCTGTAGATGAACCTATATCTAGAGCTGTTTTGCCAACTATATTTTCACTACTCTCCGACAAAGCAAAAAGTAGTTTCTCTGCTGCACGTGAGACATAGTGTGTATCGCTTGTAACATCTAAGACATCAGCTGGCGAAATATTTTGAGAAACTTTCTTTGCTGATATGCCATTAACCTTTACTAGATCTCTTTTTATAAAGTCTGCTGCTTGAGCCCTCGAGCGACACAAATTCCTATTTACGAGTTCTATGTCGAGCCTCATCTTACTTCTCCCAACCTTTAACCTTTAGAGCCTCTGTAGCTGCTGCTATCTCAGAAACTTGCTTACTACTCCCAACTCCTTTAGCAATTTCTTTATCATTAAAATATACACCCATCTCAAATTTCTTATCGTGATCTGGTCCTGACTCTGAGATTATCTTATAAACTGGAGTTACGCTATATACCTCTTGAGCTTTTTCTTGGAGATATGATTTTGAGTCTTTGAAAAGTTTTGTTTTGACTATATTGTCAGTATTGATAAGCAAAGTTTTGTTTACCCACTTGTAGCACATCTCATACCCACAAGATAGATACATAGCTCCTAGCACAGCCTCATATGTGTCAGCAAGTATAGAAAGTCTCGCACGCCCTATATCCTTTGACTCACCGCGTGAGAGCTGCAAAGAGTCATTGTATCCGAGTCCACTAGCCACCTCTGCCAGAGACGCTGTGTTAACTAGTGCTGACCTATAGGCTGTCAGTTCCCCTTCTGGAGCATCTTCAAATTTCTCATACAGATATGAGGTAGAGATGAGCTCTAGTACTGAGTCACCCAGAAACTCTAGTCTCTCATTGTGATGAAGTTCGCTTTTTGGATTCTCATTTATAAAACTTCTATGTATAAAAGCCTGACGAAACAGCTTGTCATCTTTTAGGGTGAAATTATTTTCTAACAAAAATTCTATTATCTTGTCCATAAATTTAGTTTAGATTTTCTATCTCTTTAGCAGTGCTGATACCTAGAGCAATCACGCTTTTCAAATCATCATAAGTCAGAACATTTTCTGCCTCATCAGAGGTAAACCACTTCACATCGTCCAGTCCAGTCTCTGCTTCACCAATTTTGATATCTGAGAAATCGGTTTTTACCAGGAAATAAGTCACGTCTTTTGTTATCTTACCTTTGCTCGGATTATGAGCTATATAGTTAATATTTAAAATCTTTTTTATTACATCTACATGTACACCAACCTTTGTCTTGATCTCTGTCTGGAGATTTGAAGCAATATCTTTCATATCCAGCACATCACCTTTAACCAGTGTCCACCTACCGAACACATCATGCACTAGAGCTATGTGTAGCTTTTGCTTCTCATCGAGCGCATATATCACAGCTCCAGCTTTGTTCTCTATCGGTAAAGCGGATTTTGGTTTTGAATCTTTTTCTGGCTCACCAAGCTCCTTGTAAACAGCACCCAGCACTCCGTTTATGAACTTACTGGAAGCATCCCCTCCGAACTCTTTGGCGAGCTCTATAGACTCATCTATAGCCACCTTTGGAGGAACTTTGTCCTGACCAAAAAGAAGCTCACACAGCCCTAGCCTTATGATATTCCTATCCACTATATTTATCTTGTCTATCGGCCACTCTGGCGCTGATTTCTCTATGATCTCATCCAGAGTAGAAATCCTAGATACGATCTCTTTCAAGAGGTCCACAGCAAAAGGCTTGTCTAGTTTCTCCACCGCGAACTCTTCTATATTTCTTTCCAAAATACTTTTCAATTCTTCCTGAGGGGTATTAAAAGCACTATTCGTATCAAGTTCATACATTGTCTGCATTACTACTTGTCTAGAAATATGGCGATTGCTCATGGTGATTTTTTTGATTTTGTTTTAAAGAACTTTTTTAACTTTATAAATAAATAAACCTTTTGGATTATTCTGCTTGTTTTACTGCTTTTACTAATTTACCTTTGTAAAATCCACAAGCGTCACAAGCCATGTGTGAACGTATCATTGCTGAACAATTTGGGCACGCTGATAAATTTAACGCTTTTAGTGCGTGATGTGAGCGACGGTTAGCCGTATGTGCTCTTGTGTGTCTCATTCTTACTACCATATTAAGCAATATTATACTACATTTTCTTTTATTTTGCAATAAGACAAAATCAGACCCAGGAATACTGTTTAACATATGCAAATACAGGGTTTTATGTTATCATATACAGATGAAATTGCTTGCAATAGAAACTAGTTGTGATGAGACCGGTGTCGCAATAATCGAATTTGATAAAAGAGATACAAAATTCAAAGTTCTTGCTGATCTGCTCGTCTCCCAAATAGAGCTACACAAAGAATACGGTGGAGTATTCCCAAATCTAGCAAAAAGAGAACATGAAAAAGCTTTGCCTATCCTGACAGAAAAAGCACTGTCAAATCTAAAAAATAAAATCAAAGACATAGATGCTATCTGTGTGACTATGGGTCCAGGACTTGCTCCTGCGCTTTGGGTTGGAGTTGAATTTGCAAAAAGTTTAGCTAGAGATAACAAAATACCCCTATACGGTATAAATCACATGGAAGGGCATATCTTCTCTTCTCTGGTAGAAAAAATAAATGAAAAATCATACAAACTCATCAGCCCAAAGACCCCCTCACTATCACTGCTAATTTCTGGTGGGCACACTGAGATAGTTCAGACAAATGATTTTGTAAATTATAAGAAAATAGGAGAAACTTTGGATGATGCTTGCGGTGAATGCTTTGACAAATCAGCCAGAACTATAGGTATCTCTTACCCAGGAGGTCCTGAGATCAGTAGACGAGCTGAATTTGCTCGTACTAGAGGTGATATATCCAGCCCTGAGATGAGACTACCTCGCCCTATGCTAAATAGTAAAGATCTAAATTTTTCTTTTTCTGGATTAAAAACTGCTGTAGTGCATGCTTCCGAGAAATTTGAACATACTGATGATAATCTAAACATATTTTGTATGGAAATAGAAAACTCTATCACTGATGTACTGAAAAAGAAAGTAGAAGAGGCACTCTATCTCCAAAATGCAAAGAGTCTGATAGTTGGTGGTGGAGTTAGTGCAAATAATCATATCAGGAAAAATCTAAAAGATCTTTGTGAAGAAAATGGAGTCGATCTTTATCTTTCAGACAAAAATCTGTCTACTGATAATGCGCTCATGATAGCCATCATCGGAATGAAAAAGATACAGAGTGATTACCCAGAAAGTGATAAAGAGGAACTTGGTGCTATTGCAGGGCTATCATTTCCAAAATAAAAAAATACCCTCTGGACACAAGCGAGGTGCTAACTCCAACAACAAAATTTTGTGAGTGCGGTCGCTTGTGACTAGAAGATATTTTACTAAAACCATTATATCATAAACATAAAATCCGCACAAATAAATTTGGCGGATTTTATGTTTAATTTTGTTGTTGTTATAAGCGAGCATTGCTGCTACTCACAAACACATTATATCACAATCAAAAAAGAAAACAAATTATTTCTTGATTGATATCTTTTTAAGTTCAGCTCTTATTTGATTTACTTTATCTTGTAAATCTTTTGCTTTTGCTGGGTCAGTTAATTTTATCTCATTTATCATAGCTTGTGCATCTGTATCGTACCCTGCCATAGCTGCTGTAGTGATATATACGTCACGCGCTGTAGTGAACCCTGTATCACTCATGTAGGCATCTTTTGCCAACTCATAGGCTTTTTGTATATTCTCTTTTGTCCCGATACTGATCAGGGTATTTATATACTCAAAAGTTATAACTTGTTTCTTTGGGGCCATAGCATGAGCTTTTTCAAAAGCCTCTAACGCTCCGGTATTGTCTCCTAGCTGTCTTAAGAATGAACCAAAAATCGAAGCGTTCCTAGCTGATGGCTTAGCGTTAACTTCATCCCTGAATTCAGTGTATGAATTGATCTTAAAGTTATTAAATATAGTTACAAAGTTATTTTTTATCTCAACTGGGAAAGAAGTAGGGTCAATCTGACTGTATCTCATAGCAGTCTGAAGCATCTGCTCTCTGGCTTCTGTGCGACCAAAACTATTTATACTTGCGGCTTTGGTAAAATAATTTGAAGAACTGGCTGTCTTCTCCACCAGATCCTCAACTTTGGTTGGTGAAGTTCTGAGGGCTGAGATGATGGTTAAATTTTGATTTAGTGGTTTTGCTACTGTATAAACAAATAAGCCGAGACTAAACAAAAGTCCAGCAGACATTAAGACATATGATAGCCAAGTCATTTTAGGATCTTTTGACAGCTCTTCTTTTCTTATCTCAACTTCACTAGCCCTAGTTCTGGCTGCTACATAAGCTATCAAAGTCACAAATATGATATATGATATGAGATTGTCAAACACAAATATATTGTGAACAAAATACCCTGCTAGAGTTCCAGTTAATATAGCTTTTTCAAATAGATGTATATTTCCTCTATTCTTTCCGAACCACATCATATAAAATGGTGTGAGATAAAGTGATAGATATGCTATCAGCCCTAACGCTCCAGCTGCTACAAGCCAATCCATGAACACATCATGAGCCCTATCGAACCAAGACTCCTGCTCGTACATGCGTGGATCAAAATTCTGTGCGAAAACTACTGGATAGTTCTCTTGTCCATAACCGAGTATCATAGTTTTTGCTGACTGAGTAAATCCATCTATACTCATTTTCATGTTTAGGAATCTAGAAACAATAGTAGCCTCTCCAAAATGGTCCTTTAGTGACTCATAATTATTAGCCTCATCTTTTATCAGATCTATAGACTCTATAGGATGAAAAAGGATATTTACTATCTTGATAGTTGCTATACGTTTTAATGCTATAGAATTTTGCACTAAAGAAGAATCGCTAAAGCTGAAAACCAGAACAAAGAAAGCAAATACTGATGACATAACCAATGCTGCTGATTTTGCTAATTTTGGATATTTCTTCCATCCTCCTATAGCGATAGCGAGTGACGCTGTAGCGATTGCTGCCGCGAAACCGAACCAAGATCCACGAGTTTGGGTGTAGACGAGACCGATAAAGTTTATAAATCCTAGTAGCACAAATACCCAACTTGAAATACGTCCTTCACTTAGATTTTTTGCAAAATAGTAGCCACCCCACAAGAAAGTTACCGCTCCCACGAACCAAACAAAACTACCAAAAACAAATAGACTTTGATTTGAGAGATTCATCGCTGTCTGAGAGATAAATGATTGCAAACTGATAAGTAAAGCACCGAGAGTAACGATAGCAAAGTTTTTCCAAGATGAAAGTGATCCTTTTATTTTCCAAGATCTGAGCTTTAGAGCAAGCAGAGCTGAGATACAGATAAAGAAGAGTGAGTATATACCGTAGTAATCAGCATTGCCGAGACTAGAATCTAGACGAAGACCATTACCCATACTAACTGGATAAGAGTTATTGATGTACTGTATAGTTGAAGTTGCAAATAGTTTTGAAGTTAAGAAGAAATCTTTTTGTCCAAAAAGTTGCAGTAGTGCTTGAAAGGAAACTCCTATAGCCCCCACTGAGAACCAGCCAAATATACGCATCCAGTCTTTATCAGTTTTGTAGAGACTGTATAGCATCAGGAAATAAAGGAAAAGATGAAGATGGGTAAACCAACCTTCCATACGTTCAAAATTTGAGAAGAATGAAAGATATACATTTGACCCAAATACATTTGCCAAGAAAAGTATAGAGAGGAATGCTCCGTATGAATAGAACACAAGAGAGCTCTTTGGTCTATAAGCCTTATCTGTGACTGCTAAATAGACGAAAGCAGCAAAGGCTATTTCTATTAAAAATCTAAAGGCGAAATTTTTACCTGTTATATACGGGAAAAATGTACTTTCTGATACATACCATGCGAGCATTGGTATTATTGCAAGTGATGCATATATTATAGCTTTTAGGAATCCTTTGAGGGTCATATATTTATTATTAGTTTAATTTTGTTTAATGTTTAATATTATATCACTATTAAAATAAATTTGGCAGTTGACGGTACTGATGTTATACTGTAAATAACAAAAATATGAAATACTCCATAGTTACCCCCACATATAACAGACCAGATCTACTTGAGAGATGCCTCCAAAGTGTACTATTGCAAAATCATAAAGACTTCGAAATCATAGTGGTCAACGACTCCCCCACTTCAGACTACACAGATATAGAAAAATATATTGCTGAGAAAAATGATATACGTATAAAATATTTTAAAAATGAAAAGAACTCTGGTGTTAACTTTTCTCGCAACTTTGCACTCCGAAATATTTCTCTAGGTAGTGACTACACTATTTTTCTTGATGATGATGACTGGCTACATCCAACTGCCCTATCTGATATAGATGATATATTAACAAAGAGTAAGAATAAAAAAGAAGAGATAGACTGGCTAGTTACAAATAGATCTATAGGAGATCTTAGTCTAACCGAAAATAAAACGAATAAAACAAGACTAAATTATTTCTTTGATTATCTTATATTTAAAAGGTTTACTGGTGACTGCACACATACTATATCTACTAAGATATCCACTAAATATAGATTCTCAGGCAAAGTTAAAAATGGCGAAGAGTGGACATACTTCATACAACTTCCCGCTGATATATATTATAAAAATATAAACACCACCAATACTGAAGGTTATGCCCCACTAGGACTAAATGCGAGTATGCAAAAAAGTTATAAAGAAAATACGCGATCTCTGTTTTTAGAAATTAAAAACTACAAGATGTTCTTAATGTTAATCCTCAGACACTTGAAATCTTTACTTCGCTAAGACTATCAGTGACGATCCTCCTAACCACTTCACACAAGAGTCTCCATCTATCGACATCCAAATATCCCTAACTATATTCACCACACTTGTTATGATATTATCGGATGGATAATGTTTGTACCAGGAGCCATACGAGCTATCAACTATATGATATCCAGTATCTCTTAGAGTTGCGAGAGCTAACTCTTTGGTATAGTAGTTAATATGTCCAACTCTTTTCCTTTGTGAGAGTATTACATTTTCTCTTATTATAGACTGTACTGATAGGTCTAGGGGTATATTAAATATCTTATATTCTCCAAAATCCTTTATATTCATAAGGAAATTGAACTCATCGCTAATATGTTCAAATACATCAGCACATATAAGCACATCAGATTTCTCATCTGGTACACTGAGTAACTTAAAAGTAAATTTACTTTTTACTTCTCCCCTCTTTTCTCTATTCTTATCTGCCATCTTTATGGCCTGAGGTGATATGTCATACCCGACAAACTTAGCGTCATCATCTAAATATTTTGAGGTATTCATAAGTATCTCCCCTGCACCGCAGCCAACCTCACTCCAATTTTTCTTACTGGTCAAATTGTGTTTGCGTAGCATGTCATATAGTTGAGCTGACTTCCAAGTTGCGTCTTCACTATCCCATGTGGGATTATTTTTTAGATATTCGCCTGTCGTGTAAATCTCTTCAATTTTATTTTGCATATATTTATATTTGTTTTAGTATTTTTTTTATTATATTTAAAAACCCTGATCTTTTTAAAAGATTTTTAATCGAACCAAATCCTGGTATCCTCTTTAGATTTTTTTTAGCATCACTTTGCCAACTATAGTCCCAGAGATGTATAGCTAGTGCGTCTTTTGGGGCTTTCCACTTTAGTGGATCTATAGGTCTATCCATAGGATAAGAATAAAACACCTCCACTTGCGCTATGTAGGTATTCTCATCCAGTTCACCTTTGGCTTTTAATTTACCTATTATCTCCGTCATGATGATGGGTATTGCCCTGATCTCAGTATTACTCTGATAATAGTCATACATTTCTCTGACTATGAAGTTACCTTTGACCGCTCCGAATATAGCACCATTTATACTATTCTCATCCTCATGTCCAGCAAAGAAATCATAATGAAGAATACTATCCAAACTCTTGTAGAGAAGTATGTCCGTATCTAGATATACACCACCCTCATTTAGCAATATATGAGTACGAGCCACATCACTAGCAAATGCCCACTTCCTTTCTCTTATAGCCTTGTGAAAATACTCAGGGAGAGCCTCCATTGGTAAATTCTCCTCTGTCCACTCTTTTATCTGCCAACCATCCTTAGCTGTCAAAAACCTCTCCCAACTCTCTCGACAAACATTAAAATTCTCTGGCTTTTTGTTGCCACCTAGCCATATATAATGTGCTATTTTTGGTATCATTGTAGATCTATTATATCACAAAATTATTTTATGATATAATATAAAATAGTAAACAAAATATGACAAAACAAGAGATAAAATTCTTTGCAAAAAGATACGCACCTGAAAAGTTTTTTGATATTTTTAACTATTCATACAGACACATGATACTAAAACCAATGTCTGCAATGAACAAAAATAAATTGAAGAAGTTCACAAAAGAAACTATCACAGACTTTGATTTTCAAAAAGTTAAATTTAAAATCATTGTAAATCCTAAAAATGGTACCGTGGACAATGAGATATTTTTGCAAGGCGTATATGAGCCTAGCTTTCTGAAGGTCATAAAAAATAATTTGAAATCAGGTGACACATATGTGGATATAGGCGCAAATATAGGTCAGCACTCACTCTTCGCCTCTAGAGTCGTAGGAGACAATGGCAAAGTTATTGCTTTTGAACCTGTATCAAAAATATACAGACAGTTCAAAGAAAGCATGGAGATCAATAATATACAAAATATAGAAGTACACAATTTAGCCTGCGGTGAAGAAGAAAAGGAAATGTTTATCTATATGACAGAAGCAAATATGGGAGGATCTAGTTTAGTATTTGGTAGTGACACTAGAGAAAAGGAGAAGATAAATCTAGTCACAGCTGATAGCATACTCGGACATGAGTCTCATATAGACTTCATCAAGATAGACGTGGAAGGCTATGAATACCAAGCTCTCTTAGGACTCAGCGAAACACTCAAGAAACATCATCCGAAGATAATGCTGGAGTACTCGTACGATGGATACAAAGAAGTAAATCTTGGGAGTGATAAGAAAATCCTGGACCTACTCTTCTCTCTTAACTACTCTCTGTACGATATAGAAAATAATGATGTAGAAATACCGAAACTATCAGATAGTTTTGATTATGGTTATTTTGATAAAAATAAAATCATACAGACAAATATTTTATGTTCGTATCTATAAAATATTTCTAATTTTTATAAAATTCTTTAAGTTCATATAACTGATCTTCTATTTTCCTCAATAACATATCCGACTCAAGAGATTTATTAATATTCTTTATCGTAATAAATTTATTTATTACGATATTTTTATCGTAAACTTTTTTTATAATATTTAATAAATCATATTTTGAATTAATTTCTTTTGTTCCATATTGATTTAATGTTGGATAATTATCCCAATTTTCTATTATGCCTGAACACAATTTTGCCCACTCCAAAGTTGTTATACCATTCCAATAGTGATTAACATATCCGTCAACTTCCCCCTTTGAACTTAAAAACCAATCTAGTAACGAAACGCTAGTGTTAATTTCATGTCCAAGAATAGAAACTCTAATAATTTTAGTATTCTTAAATTCTTTTTCTATTTTTTCTGATATTTTAGCCTTACTTATACCATATAGATCGGCAGCATCTCTCTCGCTAGATTTTTTATACAGAAAATCTCTGCTATCTACTCCAGAAAACTCACAATCTGTAGAGGGGTGAATTATTTTTATATTTAGAGTCTCGAGAAACATAGGAAGGTTAACATTCAGATCTTGATAATTTAAATCAGACCCACCTTTTTGTGGTATTTTACCTATACAATTAACAATAAACTCAGGTGAAATTTCTATTATTTCTTCTTTAAAGTTTTTTAAGTTTTCTGAACTCCATCTATTTTTCATAGTATGGATACTATAATCTTTATTTATAGAAAAATACCTTAGCACGGCATTACCAAGCATCCCCCTTTCACCAAGTACTAAGATTTTTTTCATATTAATCTGGTTTAAAATAGTTATACTTTTCTAAAAGAGTCACTAATTCTTTTTTTATCAAGAGACTGTTCTGAGAACTAAAACCATCTTCTGGAAAATCTACCTGATTGTGAATATTTTTATAGTGCATCAAATACATATTAGATTCTTTATCGAAGAATACTCTCTCTCTTTCTTGTGGTGCGACCATCTGCTCATGTATTTTCTCTGAAATACGTGGCTCGCCCTTACTCCAAACCAAGCCAAATTTTTCTTCATATATCTCAAACAAGTCTTTAATCTTTAAGGATCTTATATTTGGAACAATATTATGTCCAGTAGTCTCAAGTGCATACTCTATACAATCTATCGCCTCTTCTATACCTATCATAAATCTTGTCATCTCTTCACCATAAAGCTTTAGTGAATAATCTTTTTTTATTGAATCCCAAATAAGAGGAATTATAGATCCTGTAGAATTTAAAACATTCCCATATATTACAGAAGAGAGTTTTGTTTTTTCTTTTTCCGCGTTCAAAATAAAAGCCTCTCCTCCGACGAACTTCATTGCTCCATATAAAGTTGTTGGAGCTCTACTTTTATCGGTAGATATAAAAGCTGCTGCTTTCAAATTATTATCCAATGCTGCACGCCTAGAATTAAAGGCCCCGTTGACTATTATATGAAGTGCCTCATCTACATTTTCATCCACCGCCTCGATCTGCTTTAAGGAAGCTGCAAATATAGCGATTGTGTGACCTTTCATAGACCTACTTAGCAGATCCCCATCTCGAACATCTCCAATAATACACTTAACTTTTGGATAATTCTTTTTTAAATAGTAGTGTTTTGCTTCATCTCTGCTGAAAATAGTTATCTCATTATCTTTATAGTATCTTTTAACTATATTTGATCCAAGATATCCAGCACCTCCTGTTATAAATATTTTTTCACCTTTTATCATAAAAAATTATATTACTAATATTATAGCATAATTATGCTATAATATTAGTAATATGAATGAGCAAAAAGTTGTTGCAATAGCTGTTGTACATGGAAATAGGTGGAATATGCTAGAAAAAGTCCTTGAGGCTAGCCTCAAAGACCCCCGGGTTATTAACTTTATAATCGTTGACAATCTTTGTTTTGATAAGCAAAAAATGGACACATACTCATCAAAGTTTGCTGATAGGATTATAATTTTGAGACAAGAGAAAAATATAGGATATTCTGGAGCTATAGCAAAAGGACTGGCGAGATCCAGAGAGATTAATTGTGACTATGTATTTTTACTTGATGATGATAGTGTGCCTGAGGATGGATTTTTAGATTTTTTTATAAACAATCTAAAACTCTTTAAAGACAAAAAGGTTATTCTGTCCGCAAACAGAATAAATATTTCTGCTTATGACACCTTCTTTCATACGCAACCAAAAATAAATACCCTAGTATCTGGAAGCAACTTTGAAGTATTTAGCTTTAAAAAAATTATTAACTTTTTAAAAATTTTTAATATATTACAAACTAAAATAAAATTAGGAGATTTTATACCCATATTGCCGACCAAGTCGTTTGTTACTGGAGGATCTTTTATTCCTGTGGAAGCTGTTAGACAAGCCCCTCTACCCGATGAAAACCTCTTCATGTACGGGGAAGATATTGAGTACTCTTGGGGAATAAAAAGACTTGGCTATAAATCCTATGCTTGCTATAGGCCAATACTGATAGATCTAGATCTTACTTTTGGAAATAAACCAAATTCACACATAGTTGATCTCTTTAACAAAACTACTCCAGAGTATAAAGTATACTTAAGATTGAGAAATGCTGTTATTATATCAAAAAGAAATACAACACAAAATAGTTTTGTCTTTTTGTTAAATGTTATATTTTGGACAATTGGATTGCTTATCGTGGGACTATTTAAGTCCAAGAGCTTAAGCACTTACCTAGGGAGGGTTAAATTAATATACAGAGCAACAGTGAATGGATACAAGTCCATTACCAAAATACCAGAAAATATAAAGACACCTTAGTTAGAACTATATGAAAAATAAAATAAAAAAAATATTAAATAAAACAATTTCTGACAAAAATTACCAAAACTTAGCCTTTTTTTATGGCTTAATGAAGACGCTTTATGTTTCAGTTTTTTTCAGAAAACGAAGATTCATAAAAATAAACAGTGGTGGATTTAAAATAATGGTGGACCCAAAAAATGGTTATACAGATAAAATGCTATATCTTGAAGGAAGTCGAGACAAATATGTAACTGATGTTTTGGATAAGTTTCTGACAAATGGTTCCATATTCGTTGATATAGGTATGAATATAGGTTACGAAACATTATGGGGATCAAAACTTGTCGGAGAAACAGGAAGAGTTGTATCCTTTGAACCTTTATATTTTCTTGTTGAGCAGGTTAAAGAAAGCTTAGCAGTTAACAACTTTAAAAATGTTAAGATAGTCAATAAAGCTCTTGGGACCAAAGAAGATAAATTAAAAATATTCCTGACAAGTGAAGATGCTGGTCTATCCTCTCTAGTTAACTCAGAAAATTCAACTCGTGAAGAAAATATAGATGTAAGCACTTTAAATAAAGAGTTAAAAGACCTAACTTCTTTGGACTTGATTAAGATTGATGTTGAAGGGTATGAGTATGAAGTCTTGCTTGGTGGTAATGAAATTATTACCAAATTTTTACCTACAATAATATTTGAGTACACTCCCGATGTTTATGAAAAAGCTTATATTGGCAAAAGTTTAGATATGCTTCGATATTTTATCGATTTAAATTATAAACTAGTGACAGAAATAAATGGGGAAACAGTGGCTATAACTAAAGAGAACATAGAAGAATTTGCAAAAACAGAGAGCCAGAGAAAGAGTATACTAAACATATTAGCTTTTCAATAAAAATATGCCTGACAAAAACTCCAAAAAAGAACCTTTCGATAATCTAATTATGAGCTGGTCTTGTTTTGGTGATTTTGTACTGATTTCTCAGACTATGAAAACCTTAATAGATGTTGGAGTAATAAAAAGAGGTGTGATCATAACTCATCAAAAAGAACTAAAGAACCTTCTTGACCCAAATGAGAAAATAGACCTACTCTACCCCACCCAAAACATAAAAGACTTTTACAAACTTCTTAAGATGATGTTTAAAAGAAATCTTTTTGTCCTGCATGATATGCCTTCACACAATAGATATTCAAAAGAAATAAGACTAGCCATGAGTATCGCCCTTACTATTCTCAGAGCCAGTTCAAAAATGGTTCTGATGCTAGATATTCAGTTCAAAGAAAATATAACTACGAAGATATCTAAAATCTTTTCTGGCTCACAAGTAGTTTTTGATAAGAGAAATAAAATACACATATCTCAATATATGCTAAATCTTTTAGCTGAAACAAAAATAATTGAAAAATATGTATGTGAATACAAAATAAAACTAAATGAAGAAGCTTATGACATTTTACAATTTGGAGAATACATAGTCATGAACCCTTTTGCTAGTAGTGAAGATAAAAGTATGAGTGTTGATTGGTATATAGAATTTATAAATAAATTTGAAGAAATTTCTGATAAGAAAATAATCTTAATCGGCAGTAAGAAAGATCGTACAAATGTTGAGAAGATAGTCTCTGCCACAAAAAACACTGTTAACCTTTGTGGCGAGACTAACTTTAGACAAGTGCTATATATATTAAAAAATAGTTCTGCCATGATAAATGTAGACTCTGGACCTACCCACTATGGATCTATATATGAGAAACCTCAAATCATACTTTGGGGTGAGAACAAGAACTTTGCTTATATGCCAGTACACAATCCAAATGCGGTTTTTATTTTTGGTAAACAGATAGTAAAAGCAAAAGATGTTTATAAGACTAAAATAAACTTTCAAAAATATGCGGACATAGATACAGCTCTTGTGGCTTGCAAAAATTTAAGATTTTAATTCATCCTCTCTATCAGCTTATTTCCCTTTATTATCATAGGTTTTTCTATGTATTTGTAAGTCAAACTAGATATGGATACTGTGACCAAAACTAACAATAAAAATGAAAACAAAAAGGTAATTTCTCCGCCACCTCTGAAGAGGTCTTTTGTAAAGTATGAGATGAGAGCAATAGATAGGAAGTGAGTAAGATAGACCGAGTAGCTTATCTTTCCTATATATGTAGTGACTCTATTTACTAGGAATTTTGGACTATACCTAGACATGAATATTATAAAATAAGCTAAGAGTGCTGAGAGGAGTAGCATAGAGCCAGGAAAGGTAGCAGGATAAATAAGATCATTTAATATAGTAGAAAGATAAAATAACACTAAAGATGATATTAAGATGAAGTGAAGAGATTTTAGAGATTTGTCTTTATTAATAACATGATGATACACGATCATACCAAGTATAAAGATCGGCAACTGAGTAAAGAAGTTGTAATACAAAAATGCTGGCCAATACTTTGGAAGCTCCAGAGATAATAAAGAAACTACAGAGTAATTAAAAATCCAAGAGACACTTGTAGCAGTGGCAAGAGAAAAATACAAAAACTTTGCTCCATACTTTTTGTAAAGCATAAAAGCAGTTGGCACGAGAAGATAAAACATCATCTCTACCCCTACAGACCAGCCACCAGGAACTATGGTGTTAATCCAGTACGGACTAAGAGCGTGGAGAAAAGTTAAGTGCGAGAATAGATTTAAAAATGTGAAGGTATCAGATCCTGCTGCTTCTATATTTGGATTTGGATATATACTATACAGCATAAAATAAAATACAGTAGCAACGTAGAACATCGGAGCTATACGAAAAATTCTCCTGATAAAGAATCCTGAGCCACCAGATCTCTGTGTCAGTGAGTAAAACAAAGTAAAAGCTGAAGCCATATAAAACAGCTGCACACCCATACGCCCCTGCTCTGAGATAACCCTAAAAATATGATTTAGATTAGTAGTATCTAGGAAAGTTAATGTGTGAACAAATAAAACCATGAGCACAGCGATACCACGCACCGCATCTATATAGTCTAGCTTTTTGAGTGTATTTAGCATATAACTATATTCATAATCACTATATTATACCACAGAGTTTTCTATATTTGTACGCGGTAAACTCCTCCAGTATAGATAAAATAGCCCTCCAGCCAAGGTGTAGGTTATGGCTGTGGCAAAAGCAGTACCAGTTAGACCGTAAATAGGGGTAAGAGAAACTACTAGTATTATATTTAATATCACTGCCGAGAAGAATATGATGCCCTGGACCTTGTGTTTATCTATAGCCCCAAATAGTGAAAAGAAAAAGTAAGTTAAATATAGTCCGGGTATGGAGAGAGCGTAAACTTGAAGCACTGGTATAGCCTCCAAAAACTTTGCTCCGTATATAATATTCACTGCAAGAGGTGCAAATATGATAATGCCTAGGGCCATAAAACATCCTATAAGCAAATAGAGATAAAACACTCTTCTGAGACGTAGATGTGAGTGTGAGCTATCACTCTTTATGAGTGGAACCATACGAGAGATCATAGTCAAATAGAGTATTCCAGCGATAACATTTGGCACCTCAGCTATCTTAACTGCTGAAGCATATATTCCGAGAGTGTAGGCGTTAGTAACTTTTGCAAGTATCAACTGATCTACACGGAGCAATAATTGCCAGAGGAATATTACAAAAATACTCATCTTAATATCATACATAAATCGGAAAGTATCCTGTATTTTTGGTGATGGAACTTTCCAGATCTCTTTAACCATATCTGTAGTTTTCAAATAAAAAATTAGATAGGCAATACTAATAATAGTCACATCTATGGATGCTACATAGATAAAATATATGAGTGGAGCTTTTATCAAAACTAAAAATATTTTTAGTGAAACTATGGCAACTGCTGAGATGATTTGTAAACTTGCTACTAACTTAGCCCTCTTCTTTGCCAGAGCGTAAAAATGGAATATAGCAAAAGAGTTTAGGAATACTGGTGTAAGCATAATACTACACATGATGGCCACATCTCGTGGCAAAACCAGAAATGCTCCTATTATTCCTATCACAGATAAGAATGTAGCAATATGAAATCTATAAACTATGAACTTCTTAATATCAGAAACAAAATCTTCTGATCTAGCCATAGCCCAAGAAAAATAAAAATCTGATCCAGACAAAACAGTAAACATAGTCACGGCATAATTTTGGACAAAACTATATAGACCAAGATTTGTCGGTCCCAGATACCTAGAAACAAAAAGTACACCTAGAAAAGATAGGGTTTGGGCAGTAAAGTTAGAAAAAGTATACCAACTCATCTCTCGCAAAGCTGGAGCAGAAAGAGTGCTCAAAATCTTTCGGGATATTTTCTCTTTAAGATTATTTATCATAAATTTTTAATACTCTATTGTACAAATCAATAGTATTTCTTATCATATCTTGATAGTGCCAGACCACCTTTTTTGATCTTATGATTTTTATCCTGGAGCTTTTTTCTATGGCTTCTCTCACCTGATTAGTATCTAACTTTACTAGTAACCCTTCGCCAGCAGTCTCAACCACCTCTCTCACACCACCAACATCACTAGCTACTATAGGTAGACCTGCTGCATATGCTTCTAGGAGTACATATCCCAAAGCTTCTGTGCGTGATGGCAAAACGAAAAGATCAAAATGCTCTAGATATTTAGCCGCATCCCTAACACTACCATGAAGAGTTATCTTGTTTTCTAAATTTGAAAATGCTATCTTATCCTCGAGGTCTCCTCTAAAATTACCCTCACCGATAATATGATAGTGAAAATCTAAATCTTCGCCCAAACCCTCTAGTGCATCTATGGCTATATCATGACCTTTTGATGGGTGAAGCTCTCCTATACTGACTATATTAAATTTATTCTTATCTATACTGAACTTTGCCACAGTCTCTTCTTCTCCCACAAAAGATATATTCTTCAGACCATGATAGATGATGATGAATTTATGCTTGATAAAATACTTTGAGAAGTATATCTGCTTTGTGATATTAGCAGACACAGCGATAGTCTTATCCACTATCAATACCGTGAACATCATCAACACTTTAAAAATAAACTTTTGAAACCTTGACCTACTCTCATTGAACGGCCAACCATGTGCAGTAAAGACACTCTTTGTATTTGTTAATTTACAAGCTATAGATCCAGTCAGACCCGCCAAACTAGAGTTGATGTGTACTAGGTCTGGCTTTTCTTCTCTTATGAGTTTAATAATCTCATAAATTATTTTTAGAGTTTTTACTGGTGAAAGGGTATTTTGTAACTCTTTTAATTTTAGTACTTTTATATTTTTCTCTTCTAACATCGTCAAGAGCTCACCTTCACCACCGAGAGCCACACAAACTTCAAAATCTGATAACACACTCCTGTCGGTAGCCAAATCAAAAACATACTTCTGAGCTCCACCAAAGTTTGATTTGGTTATGAGATAAAGTATTTTTGGTTTTTCATTTGTCATAAATTATAATAATATTATACCACGACTAATCTAGTATATCCTTTACCATATAACTCCCCTCTAGCCTATAACCCCTTTTCCTATAATACTCTCTCACTCCTATCCCTGAGATGATAGAGAGTTTCTCATACTTTAAACTAAAACTATTATCACCTCTTGCTATCTCTTCTGCTCTAGCTAGTAACTTTTTACCCATGCCCGTATGCTGACTTTGATTACCCTCTTCACCCACCCTTTTCATCGTGCCATATACGTGTAATTCACGCACGAGGGCTGATCCTATGAGTGTCTCATCTATCATATTCAAATGCTCTTCTGCATACTCCTCACTTTC
Source organism: Minisyncoccota bacterium (assembly GCA_043759615.1). GTDB lineage: Bacteria > Patescibacteriota > Minisyncoccia > Phycocordibacterales > UBA5272 > JAUPVO01. The sequence goes on from JAYVLF010000017.1 coordinate 19,357, forward strand.
TTTGTACCACTTGTCTAGCCCCCAATTGTTAGCAGTTAAACTCTCTTTGCCAAGTTTTATCTCTTGATTTATCCCAGCTAAATCTTGTTTTATCTTATCAAATCTAGGAAGTCTGAGACGGAGAAATCCTGCAAGTTTGTTTTGCTCTTTGTTTTCAAATTGGAGGAAGCACTCTTCTCCATGCTCTGTCTCATACCATGTCTCAGTCAAAGTAAAATCACTAGGATCTATCTCTGCATCTCTGATCTCTCTAGCTCTGATGTCTACCTGCTTTACTCCACGCGCCTTTTGAAATTTGTCCACCTCTTCACGAAGATTACTCTTTTTGCTACCGATAATAATATAGTCAGCAGGTATATCACGTATCACACGTATGAGTCGTGTATAACTCGGAACGAACCTCTCACAATCGGCAAGAACCCTGGTCAAAGTCTCATCATCATAAGCCTCATACTCTATCTTTCTCTGTGTGACCCATTTGTAAAGTAGTGATCCACGCAGTACCATACACGGATAAATTTTCATCATGTCTGGATGATGACTCTTGCCATCATATAGATGTCTGAACATCTCTACATCCATGAGAGGGTTACTGGTTGGTAAATTTGGCATCATATGATAGACGACTTTGAAAGCGTAATCACGAAGTAACTCAGAACCTCTGGCTATACTCTCGGCAGTCATCTCACGCTGATTAAACTCCAAGACTTTGTTATCGAGATGCTGTACCCCGAGCTCTACTTTTGTTACTCCTAAATATCTGAGCCACTTCAACTCTGATGGGGTGATATAGTCAGGACGAGTCTCTATAGAGAGACCTATTATCCTAGCGTGAGCTGATTCATTTATGATTTGTAGCTGTTCTAGCGAATACTCATGAGTGTTCTCGATGAATTCTCGTCCCTCTTCGGCAGCTTTCCAGTTGTTACAAGCCCTAAAGGCTTCTTTTGTAAACATCTCCTGATAATCCTTTTTGTAAAAGTTAAAAGTGCCTCCAATCATAATCATCTCTATCTTATCCACCGGATGACCATTCATAGTTAGCGCCTTTAGTCTAGAAGTTATCTGATTGTACGGGTCAAATCTGTGCGCCAAGGCTCTGGCGGCTGCAGGTTCACGACTTAGATAGCTTTTTGGCATATTCTTCTCTGTTGGGCAATATATACAGCGTCCAGGGCAAGTGTAAGGCTTTGTCAGGAGTGATATAACTGCTACCCCTGAGTTACTTCTGACTTTTAATCTTTTCAAAAAGTGCTCTGTCTCAAGATTTTTCTCTACGATATTCTCATCCAACAGGTCACGATAAAGCTTTAATATCTCTGGATTACTAGGCATAGTCCCAGTCTTATCATCTGCAGTGCGCATCATATTTCTTATCTTTTTTAGTCTAACAGCCAAAGAACCATCTCTCATGATGAGACGTTTCAAATTACTAACATCTTTATCGCTTCTGATATTTGAAAATATGCTAGCTAGGTCCATAATATTGACATTATAGCATAAAATGTCACCTTTTACCCGTAAGAAAAACTATCGAGTGCTACCTCAGTGAGCCGGAAATAGAAGACAGAGGGACATCAACATCCCAGTCACCTATGGCATAAGGGCCGATAGCGTATTTATCAAATACTATGGTTAATGTATCTTTGTCTTTAAAATAAAATCTTGCAAAGTTCTCCTCTTTCGCTTCTGTACCAGACATAAACATATCACCCATCATCTCATTCACAGCATCAGCTCCACCACCTATTTTCATAAACTGAGTACGAAGATCTGATCTACTTATCTTTGATAGGGTCTCATAGATATTGTCCAAGTATAGATCTGTTAATTTTGATATCTCTTTTCCGTCTGACTTCCTATAGTTAAATATAATATGATAGCTGTTTGGATGTGCACCACCAGTCTCATCCAATATCTCATAAACATAGCTAGTATACTTCTTGTTATCGTAGACTTTTAGTTTTGCCTCATACTCATACTTTCTGGTATCTGAGAGACCTATCTCATCAGCATCTGCCTTGGTTTTAATATCCAAAATACCAGAATCTTTTAACCACTTATTGTACTGATTACCGATCCTCTCTCCTACCTGCATATTGTCGAGTGGTATATCAACACTAGAAACATAGTATTTTTCATTTGCTACTCTGGTATAGATATTTGATGGTGTTAAAGTTTCAGTGGTCGTAGATGCGATACTCTCTCCTTGACGCATCACAGATATCATTTTTAATTTTTTTGTAGTTATAACAAATAATAAAGATCCTAAGAAGGCAATCAAGATAGCCACCATTACAAGCGAAACAATTTTTTTCTTTTTGTGTGCAGTTTTCATATAAGATTAATTATATCATAAGATTATGATAAAAGTATCTTTTGTAATATAATAAGCAGATAAAAAGTCGGATAACTATATGAAATATTTTAACAATAAAGCAAAACTAGATCTGACAATAAAAGGCTATGACAAAGTAGCTACTGAGTGGAGTGCTAGTAGGCAAAACTTTTGGGAGGAGTTAAAATTTATCAAAAAATATTTACCATCTCAAACTAGCATACTAGATATAGGCTGTGGCAATGGGAGATTTGCAAAGCAGATATTGGATGAATATACATATACTGGAGTTGACCCTAGTGTAGAGCTTATAAATATAGCAAAGAAAGACCTGCCTGATTTGTCTGATAAATTTTCTTTTTATGATGGGGTGCATTTACCTTTTACTGATAAGAGTTTTGACAATGTAGTATCATTTGCAGTTATGCATCACTTACCGCCAAGTATGATAGTTTCATGGTTAAAAGAAAGTAAAAGAGTTTTGAAGGAGGATGGAGTAGCGATATTTAGTTCTTGGGACCTGTGGAATACACATCAAAAGGAATTGAGAAAATATTATTTAAAAAATAAATTTAGTAAAAACTTTTTTAACACATATCTTGGAGATATAGTCTTGGGATTTACTAGTCATAAAAATACTAGATATGTTCACAGCTACACTGAAAAAGAAATCAGGAAATATTTTGCTCTTGCTGGATACAATATATTAGAAATGAGCTATAGATCTAGAGAAAGTGGCAATAGAAATATACTAATTATTGCGAATTTGAATAATTCAAAGTAAAGATCTCGACAGCTGAATTAATAGAACTCTTTAGATAAACCTTTTTTATATCTGAGGAATTGTAAAAAGTAAATAACCATTTGTTTCCGCTTGGTATAGCGTCATAATTACTAGGGTCATATATAGAAGAAACTTCTTTGAAGTTTTGGCCAGTTGAACATCTATTTTCAGCAGATTTCTCTGTACACATATAAGTCGTCTCAGTGTATGGGCTATTTAAAAATGAAAAATAAATGCTGTTGACTGGAGTTCTTCCTAGATAAAATGTGCCTGAGTTGCTAGATAACTTTTTGTTAGTAACTACGGTATTATTTTCTCCGCCACCACTGATAACTGTATCAGGTATCTCAACCCCTACTACTGTCTGTGTGGTGGTTGTTTTCTTTTGTGCTACTACTGGAGCTTTGTAGGCTACTACCACTCCGCGCTTGGCTTTATTAATAGATGCAAGATCACCGTTACAAGTTATCTCGGCCACTTTACCACGTGTAGCAGGCCCTGCCCAACCACGAACATCTATACTATTTGCGGATTGAAATGACTTAACTGCGGCCTCAGTAATAGGACCAAAATATCCTGTAGGCCAAACTTGCATATAACCATGAAGAGACAAGAAACTTTGTAGCTGTATAACCTGAGTAACTCTAGACCCTCTCTCCATAAAATTAGTTAGCACTAGGCATGGCATAGTCCTGCTACCTGATATAGGAGTTATACTCTGTATTCCTGTTGTGTACTGATTTGAATACTGATCCTCACATCCATATACTCTAGTATCACTGGAGTTCTCATCATCGAGTAAAGATACATAAGTGTCATATATAGATCTATTTGTTTGTGTGTGAAGAGTTGTTGACTCTAGCCTAGCAACCACAATATCTAACATCGTAGGAGGTAGTCTATCTCCGGCACAATTAGTGGCTGCCACGTCTCTTTTGTTGACCTCTAAGGCAAGAGCTTTTGTATTTGGTCTGATAGACAATATATACTGATAAGATCTCGCAACTTGGACTACGCTATTTATCTGTGGTTGAGTGAGAGAGTAACCTTTTACTAGTAAATCTATCTCCACATCCACCTCATCTCTTATGCCATTTTTGTTGGCATCGTTTTCAACTGCAACTATCGCCTGCTGTGCACTGGAAGCTGCGAAAGTGAAACAAAGTGTAAGAGAGAGCAGGAGATAACGAAGAGGTTTAATCATATAACCAGTATAACCATTTGTACCATGTACTATCAACCCCCTTTTCCACAGTATTCTTTTTTAAGACTGGGCCAGTAACCTCACTTTTCGTGGTAGTGGCTATGACTATTTTCTTTTTAAGATTATGATTATAATTTATCTTTATAGGTTTGATTGAAACAGTTTTTGATGTGGTTCCCAAAACTTGACCAATAACCACAGGATTATTGGTCGCTACACTTTTGTAGGGATCGTATTTTGTAACTATGGCATTGTTCTCAAATAGCAATCTGACATTGTCAGCTCTCTTAAAGCCAAGAGTTTCTCCTGATAACTTTATGTCACTTCCTGGAGGGATAATTAAATGTTTTGAAAGTTTAAAAAAACCGAGATTCATACTTAACACAAAACCTCCTATATCTATCTCGTCATTACTATTATTTTTGATGGTTACACTTGATCCATCGTTCGTATTTGAAACCTCTGATATTGATATATCTGGAGTGACTATCTTTACATTTACTCTCTCAAATCCATAAACCAAATTTGTCTCTGCATCTATGGTGGCTATATAATTCCCAGGATATATATATCTATGACTAGTAGTAGCCCCACTCGCTCCAGATCCATCTCCAAAACTCCAAACTACATTTGATATCAGGATATTATTCTTACTATCTACAGCCTTCACCCAAAATTGAGTAGCCCCTCCAGCGACACCTATCAGGTCTCTCGGAGAAAGCAAAGAGAGATCTCCAAATGTAAAAGTTTTTCTGATATAGTCAGTGTTATATATTACGCTGCTATTTGTAATTATTGTATTGGTAGAAATAGCTCCAGAGTCCGTGCTGGTAGCATTTGAAACAGTAGAACTGTTTGGAGATTTTATCCCAATAAAATAGGGCACCACTCCAGAAACTGTACCCGCAGTCGATATTGCACTATGATAAACTTTACCAGAGTATGCGCAAGCCATATCTCCATTTGAGATGGTAGCGCTGTCGCCTACATCCAACATCTTGTCTCCACTCTGACTTATCAAAGTTATACCATGTCCACTACTGCTCGCTGTACTGTCAAGAACTTTGTAGAGGGTCATGTCTATGGCGGAAACTTCATCATTTGAAACTTTTACCCATCTACAGTTTTTGTTAGTAGTATAATCCTTATCTATCACCTGCACCGCATCGCAAATCAAAAAGCTGCTAAATATACTTACTATCAATAAAATATTTTTAGAGCTTTTTATTTTCATATATTATAATTCCAATAGCTTTTCCAATTCTTCTCTCGGAACTTCTTTTATGTTTTTCTTCTTTTCTTCTGTCAGATTTACACTGAGGGCTTTGTTCAGTGCATCACGAAGATTGTGATTAGGCTTTGCTTGATGTTGTACTGGTTTCTGCTCTTGTCTCTGCTCTTGTCTTGGTTTATAAACTGGTCTCTCTACCTGAACTGGTCTAGTTGGTAAAACTATAGCTTTAGGTGCTGGATGTACTGGGTTTGGATTTATGATAGGGATTTGTTTTACTGGTCCAAAGTCTTTGTTGTACCAATTCTTAATATCTTCTTCTACTATAGACCTCTCTTTGCCATAGGCAGTTCTCGAGTGAGCAATGATAGCTGGCAGGAAATTGTGCACAGGCTCTGCTATAGGAGGCAAGGTTTTGGCGGAGAATGGTTTTGAGCCTGTACCATTTATAGATAATCTCAAATATATCTGGCTAAATCCTAGGTTTACAATATCATCTGCGGTAAACTGTGGGGCAAACTCTTTCTCTATTTTCTCTGCATCCTCTGCCCCAACTCTAAAAGTGATCATACTTCCGACATTACCAAATACCGCTGCTCTCACTGTGTCAGTTAACTGCTCTATATACTGATGAGCAACAGTGAGAGAAAGATTGTACTTTCTAGCTTGAGAAAGTATCTGAGTAAAGCTCTCATTTACAAAGTTTTGAAATTCATCCACGAAGAAATAGAACTTGGCTGAATTCTTCAGTTCATCTTCTTTCAGATTTGCACGAGATAGAGCTGCCAAGAATATCTTTGTGATTAGCATCGATCCTATCAGGTCCACATTTTCTTTACCTGTGAGACCGATAGATAAATTTGCGATAAGTATCTTCTTCTCATCCATTAACTTCCTGACATCGAAACTCGAGTGCGGCTGACCGATAACATTGCGAAGAAGTGGGTTTGAAATGAACTGACCTATTTTATTTTGTATAGCCGGAGTTGCTTCTTGGACGTATTTGTCTGTGTAGCCAGCAAACTCAACCTCCCAAAAATTTCTCACTGCTGGATCAGTAACATTGCTAACTATCCACTTACGATAGTTCTTGTCGCTGAGCATCCTATTTATCCCTGTCAGTGATTGACCTTCGTTTTCGAGTAGTGCTAAAACTATATTGTTAAGTATATAAACCATACGTCCAGAAAACTGATCTTCAAAAATCTTTTTGAAAGTATCCATCAGTCCAGAGGCTACCAGATGCCTCTCGCTCTCATCCACTTTTTCTAAAATATTCAGCCCCACAGGATACTTCATATCAAAAGGAGCAAAGTACACCACATCAGCAATACGGTGCTCTGGGACGTATTTTAAAAGCTTCTCAGCTGATGAGCCATGAGGATCGATAAAGCACACCCCTTCACCATTTATAATATCTTGAGCTATCATGTTTTCGAGAAGAGTGGATTTACCCATACCAGTTTTACCTATGATATACATATGACGAGTTCTGTCTTCTGGCTTGATACCAAACTTTACATTTTGACCACGAAAATCAGTAGTAGCTAAATAAGTTACCTTATCATTCTCAACGATCTTTTTCTCCATACTTTTATTATACACTATTCGACTTTCTTTTTCTTTTCTATATTCACAGTAGAGAGTAATATTCCTACACTAGCAAAAATATAAAAAACTTCTTTGTAGACACTGCTAACATATATCCAAGGAGACACTAATATAATAAAAGCAAATATACGGATTAAAGTTTTGTTCATGTCTATATTATACCATAAATTATAAAATCCCGCCTAAGCGGGATTTTATAATAAAGAGATTATTTTCTCTTTGCAACTTTTTTAGCGGCCTTTTTTGCTGGAGCTTTTTTAGCTACTTTCTTAACAGTTTTCTTAGCAACTTTCTTTGCTACTTTCTTAACTGTTTTCTTTGTAACTTTCTTTGCTGGAGCTTTTTTAGCTACTTTCTTTGCTGCTGATTTCTTTGCTACTGCCATAAAATAAATATATGTTTGTGATTTTAAAAACCTACGAGAGTCTAGTTGTTGTGATGACCGTCACTACAACACTCTCTAATTAATATTATTACATTTACTATATTCGTTAGCAATAGATAGTATTCAAATTAGCTGTGGATAACTCAAAAGTTATGCTTTCTTCTAAATGCAAGTGCAGTGCATTTGCGTTTAGACTTTTTCTGCTTTAACTATATTTTTCATATATAAATGCTTCTTTGCATCACATTTACACCCACCATATTTCTTTATTATGTACTCAGTATAGAACTCTTCTCCGTAGTCATAGCCTATCTCTTCTCCCTCTTTTATGTTTTTGGTAGCTACTATGAATACTCCTCCTTTCCTGATCTCACTCTCAGCATTACCCTTGCAATGATGATTGATATATCTTGCAGTATTCCATCTGACACTACCATCTATAGTTTTATTTTTCTTAACTTCAAAAAGATATTGATTGGCTTTCTTTTCTACTTCTTCATCATTCAAAATGTTACCTATATACTCTATCACGACCTCCCCCTTTTTTATATTTTCTGTTGCAAACAATCCGAGACCTGCATAGCTCCTTTTAACTTTTACTTTAGTGTTTAATTCTGTCATCGGTGTATGATAGCATTTTTAGGCTTAAATACCAATAAAAAAAGACTCTAGAAAAATATGCTAGAGTCTTTATGTTGGTCATCTCGGCAGGGTTTTCACCCACTACGTCAATCTATACAGTTAGACGAATATTTAATGTACATAGAACCTAGATTGTAGCCCAGTTGTTTTGTTCACTTTTGCGAGATGTTAAACTGAAAATTCGTATCTAATTATAGTTTAACAAAAGCCTATGTATAAGTCAATAAAACAAAAAGCATAGATTGCTCTATGCTTTTGTTTTTTAAACACTCTGTTCTGGCGAACAGCTACTCTTGCGCTTGCGCACTACCATCGCTAAATACGGGCTTGACGACTCTGTTCGGAATGGGAAGAGGTATGACCCCGGTTTTAAATCACCAGAACAGAATGTTCAATAACATTCTGTACGTTCGTATTCAAATCAATCTTTAACATCACACAAATTTTTATAAAAAACTTGCAAAAATTCTCATTTTCATAATCTTACAGAGCGTAGTGATCACATTATATCTTTGATATAAGTAATATTCACATTTCCTAATAGGAAATTCGGGTTATTAGTAAGCCTCGACTAAACACATTGCTGTGCGTACATCTAGCTCCTATCAACGTAATAATCTCTTACGACCCTTAACGAATACTGATCTTGAGGGGAGCTTCCTTCTTATATGCTTTCAGAAGTTATCTCTGCCCGACATAGCTACTGGGCGATCCAGCTGGCGCTAGAGCCCATACACCAGAGGTCAGTTCATTCCGGTCCTCTCGTACTAGGAACAAGTCCTCTCAATATTCGAACGCCTGCAGAAGATAGGAAACCAACCTGTCTCACGACGGTTTGAACCCAGCTCACGTATCTTTTTAATTGGCGAACAGCCAAACCCTTGGTAGCTTCTCCACCACCAGGATAAGATGAGCCGACATCGAGGTGC
>JAYVLF010000018.1:0-12984 GCA_043759615.1 Minisyncoccota bacterium
GGTTGGTTATGCTAATACTGCTTCGGCAGCTAGTTCATATGCTTTTGGAAGATCCATCACCAATAACATAGCAGACAGTCTCATGATCGGCCCATCAAACAGCGCAAAGCTTACAATCTTATCTTCTGGCTTTGTGGGTATCGGAACAACCACTCCGCTATCAGCACTTGAAGTTACTGGTGTTGTTAGAGCTACAGGTTATCAGAACAGAGCGGGCACTTCGGGAGCCTATACAGGTAATATTTTTAATACGGTTTGGACAGGTTCTGCAGCTCAGTATTGGACCGATACTACAAATCTCGGAAACATAACACTCACCTCAGACAGAAGACTAAAAGAAAATATTTTATCCCAATCTGACTCAGCGCTAGACCTGGTCAACTCTCTTCGCCCAGTTTCATTTACTCGTAAAAACATAGAGGGTAGTATATTTAAAGGAAATTCAAATATAGAACTAGGATTCATCGCAGATGAACTACAGCAGGTGATACCAAGTGCGGTGAGTGGTGACAAAGACGCCCTAACTTCTAGTGGAGGCATACAACCTCAAACACTAAACCTGGGACCGGTTGTTTCCGTGCTCACAAAAGCCATACAAGAACTTGCTTCGTCTACTTTACATGCAGGTAACTCTGGTTTTGATATGAAGGGGCAGGCTTTATTAAATGTAAAAAGTATAGTGAGTGCAAGTGGCAACTGGAGTATAGATGAGAACGGTCTCATCACTGTCAAAGAGATCAAGACTGAGAAGCTCTGTGTGGGTACACGCTGTGTGACTCAGGCAGAATTTGAAAGTATTTTCGGATCAGGCACGCCAGTCACTCCTCCGGTAACATTGCCAACTCCAGATGGGGGCGCAGGTGGGGAAGTGGCCGGGACAAGCACAGAGAATATGACTGCTAGCAGTTCACCAGTAGTCACGATTAACGGACTTTCTCCGATTATAGTTGCCAGCACCACAGTTTATGTGGATGCTGGAGCATCTGCTGTCGACTGGTCTATGTCTTCTGTTGCAGTTTCCGATGATACGAGCAGTATAGACTTTAGTATTCCTGGAGCATACACTATTCACTATACAGCAACAGATGTGAACGGTGTTGGCTCAGCTATACGCGAAGTGATAGTGGAGTAGTGATTCTATTTTGTGTTATAATAGAAATAATAAATGACAAAAACAGCTCACAGAAAACACAGCAGAAAGTCGCTAACATCCAAACTCTTAAAAGAGAGCGTCTATGCCATGCTAGGGCTCAGTACTATCTTGGCAGCTGTATTTTTAATATGGGTAGCCACGATAAAGTTGCCAGATTTCAATGATTTTGAAAGTAGAAAAATAGCCAATAGTACAAAGATATATGATAAAACAGGTAAAGTTCTACTTTATAATGTTCATGATAATATCAAGCGCACTCAAGTTAAAAAAGAAGAGATTAGTGATAATATCAAAAAGGCGACAGTTGCCATAGAGGATACAAACTTTTATAATCATTTCGGGATCTCACCACGCGGCATACTACGTTCTGTTTGGGTGGCTCTCAGCAGTGGCACAGCTTCACAAGGTGGATCAACTATAACTCAGCAAGTGATAAAGAACGCGCTCTTAACTAGAGAGAAGACAATATCAAGAAAGCTAAAAGAGTGGGTACTAGCCATCAAGCTTGATGCTCAAGTTAGTAAGGATGATATATTAAACATTTATCTAAATGAGTCCCCGTACGGAGGCTCTATATATGGAGTAGAGGAGGCTTCGCTGTCATACTTTAACAAACATGCAAAAGATGTAACACTAACCGAGGCGGCCTATCTTGCGGGTATGCCACAGGCCCCATCTAGATACTCGCCATATTCATCAAACCCAAACAGTAAGGGTTTGCTCGAGAACAGAAAAAATACTGTTCTCGCCAGGATGTTAGAAACTGGAGTAATATCGAAAGCGGAGTATGATGCAGCCAAGGCAGAGGTGGTTACATTTTCTACCCAAGAGAGCAGTAGCGGCAAGGCTTTTCACTTTGTTTTTTATGTCAGAGATTATTTAGAACAGAAGTATGGCAAAGATGAGGTTGATAATGGAGGCATGAAGATTATCACCACTCTTGATTGGGATTTGCAAAAGAATGCTGAAGAGATAGTAAAAGAGGGGGCTCTAAAAAATGAAGCCAAATTCGGAGCAGAGAACTCAGCTATGGTTGCCATGGACCCAAAGACCGGACAGATATTGGCAATGGTTGGATCTCGTGATTATTTTGACACAAAGATCGATGGTAAATACAATGTAGCCCTAGCTCTTCGTCAACCAGGCTCTACTTTTAAACCTTTTGTTTATGTGCAGGCTTTTATGAAAGGATTTGAACCTGAGACAGTGCTCTTTGATTTGCCGACACAGTTTTCTACCAACTGTGATGCTTATGGAACTAGTCTAAACGGTGGAACATGTTATATGCCAGTAAATTATGACGGTAGTTTCCATGGGCCAGTATCACTACGTACAGCTCTTCAAAACTCTCTGAATATCCCAGCGGTGAAGATGCTTTATTTGGTCGGGGTAAAAAATACTTTGGACTTTGTTAAGACTTTAGGTATTACCACCTTAGGAGACTATTCTAGATTTGGACTTTCACTAGTTTTGGGTGGAGGAGAGGTTACGCTACTAGAGCTTACAAACGCGTACGGAGTTTTTGCAAATGATGGTATTTACAATCCACCAGTATCTATACTCGAAGTTGATGATAAAGATGGGAATGTTCTTGAGAAGTATACAAAGAAAGAAAAGGATGTGATACCAAAAGAGTTCACAGACAAACTTTCAAATGTACTCAGTGACCCATATTCTAGAAGTCTTACATTTTCTCCGACAAATCCAATAAACTTTTATGATAGGCAAGTAGCCGCCAAGACTGGAACTACCAACGATTTCAAAGACGTTTGGGTTATCGGCTACACCCCATCATTAGTTGTGGGTATGTGGGGAGGGAACAATGACAACAAGCCAGTAACTCGTGTAGCAGGTACAGTACTATCTCCTGTTTGGAGGAAGTTTATGGATTATGCCCTAAAAGACACCCCAAAGGAAAACTTTGATACGCCGCTCCCAACTGCTACGAACTCACCAGCATTTATTCGTGGTATATATTGTAGCGGGTCAAACATCTCTACTATATTACAATATGTAGGAGGATCTGGATCTGTCGGAGGGTATAGTGATTCGCAGTACAATCTGTGGAATACCCCTATACAAAATTGGGCACAAAGTAACACTTGTCCATTTGGTCAGACACAAAACACCCCAGAGAATAATGACGGGGGAATAGAAGAGGCTATCATACCAGACATAATATAGCGGTGGCACAATGAATAGCATTGTGTTAATATATATCATATGGCAACAAATACCGACGAAAACAAAATAAAAGAACTACTAGAAAAGAATGTAGAAGAAGTCAGTGTCAAAAGTGAATTAGAAGAGGCTCTTAAGAGTGGGGAGGTGCTCCGTATCAAGCTCGGCATAGATCCTACAGGACCAAAGATACATCTGGGACGCGCTATACCACTACGTAAACTTCGTGATTTTCAAAAGATGGGACATCAGGTTGTTTTGATTATCGGAGATTTCACTGCGCAAGTTGGAGATGCGAGCGATAAGACAGAAAAGAGGCCGATGATAACTCGCATGCAAATAGACGAGAATCTAAAAGACTATAAGAGTCAAATAGGAAAGATACTCGATCTTGAAAAAACTGAATTTGTTTATAACAATGACTGGCTCAGTAAACTCTCTTTCAGAGATGTTTCTGAACTTTCAGAATGTTTCACTGTACAGCAAATGCTGGCTAGGAGAAACTTTAAAGATAGATATGAAAAAGGTGTAGAGATATCACTTCGTGAATTCTTGTATCCTATGATGCAAGGCTATGACAGTGTGGCTGTGAAGGCTGATGTTGAGATAGGAGGATTTGACCAGCTTTTCAATTTAAAAGCTGGCAGAGTAATACAAGACCACTATGGCATGAAGAAACAAAACATCATGACTGGAGTTATGCTCGACGGTACAGACGGGAGAAAAATGTCTACTAGCTGGGGTAACATCATCACTATAGTAGACGAGCCAAATGACATGTTTGGTAAACTCATGTCCCTGCGTGATGATTTGATAGTTAAATATTTTAGACTTTGTACCGACAAAGAAGAGTCTTTTATCTTAGACGTCGAGAGTAAATTAAAAGAAGGGGTTAATCCAAGAGACCTGAAGATGATTTTAGCAGAAGAGATAGTAACCATCTATCACAATGAAAAGCTGGCAAAATTAGCTAAGAATAATTTCGTAGAAACTTTTCAAAAAGGAGGTATTCCGGATGATGTTCCTGAGGTGTTGGGTGCTGATGGGGACTTGTTCTCAGATTTAGCATTAAAAGCAGGTGCAGTAGAAAGTAAGACAGAATGGAAAAGACTAGTTGAGGATGGTGCGGTTTCTTTTGAGGACGGTACAGCTATCACCGACTATAAAGAGGTTGCTAAGAGTTGTATACTAAAAATAGGTAAGAGAAGATTTTTGAGAATCAGACTATAGTGTTTTTAACTAGAACCAGTCGCGAGTGTCATCGTGAGAAAAGGCAATATCAAGATCATCGTCTTCGCTGGCATTAAATATGACAACCTCTTCTTCTTCCACTTCGACAAAGTCATCATCATCTCCAATGGTGCTTTCTAGAGCCTCTGGATTTATATTTTCATCTATTGGTTTGTCTTCATCTTCTATCATATTTTTTATCTTATAAAGATAACAAATTTAGAGACAAAAATCAAGTGATTTTTTGTGTGAGGTTTTTATTTTATAAAAGCCGCACAGGTTATGGAGCAAGCGATAGCATCCACCTCATCATCTAGCATATTTTTTAGGACTTCCTCTTTCATTTTTAATATATTTTTGACCATAAACTGTACTTGTTTCTTGTCCGCCTGTCCACTTCCTGCCACAGCGGATTTGATTTGCATAGGAGTGTATTCATGTATATCAAGACCCATCTTTTCGGCGATGAATATTATCACTCCGCGTGCCTCAGCTACACGCATCGCGGTTTTTTGATTATTCGAAACGAAAAGATTTTCTATGGCTAGATATTTTGGCTCATATTTTTTGATTATATTTTCTAGATCTACGCCTATTTGCAAAACTCTCTTTGAGAAAGCTTCCTTTTTGTTTGTTTCTACGCAGTATGAGTAGAGTAGTGTCTGTTTCTGGAGATGTGAAGATATTATCGCCACCCCCATCCTATCATATCCTGGATCTATGCCGAGTATTATCTTTTCTTTTTGCATGTTTAGTTGCTGCTCAAATGTTCGCGGCCTGCTGAGGTTATGGTTCTACCTCTAGTAGTTTTTTCTACGAATCCAAGCTGTTGCAAGTATGGTTCTATCACTTCTTCTATTGTGCCAGAGTCTTCAGATAGGGCAGCGGCAAGAGTCGATAGTCCTACAGGACCACCAGCAAATTTGTTTTCGATTATGTTTAGGTACTCTCTTTCTATTTGTCCGAGGCCAGCACTATCTACTTCTAACATCTCGAGAACTTTTTGAACCACTTCCTTTGTCACGCTGACATTGTGTACTTCTACATAGTCGCGTATTCTTTTTAGATAAAAGTTTGCGATACGTGGGGTGAACCTAGCACGTTTAGCTATCTCTAGGGCAGAGTCTTTATTTATCTCAGTCTTTAGAACCTTGGCACTTTGCAAGATGATAGTAGACAGTTCTTCGTCAGTATAAAATTGCAAACGATAAGTTCCCCCAGAAAATCTTGAACGTAGAGGGGCAGAGAGTAGTGATATACGAGTGGTTGCTCCGACCAGGGTAAATGGAGGGAGGTCTAGCTGTATGGTTCTAGCTGAGGGGCCTTTGCCTATGATGATGTCTAGCACACCACTCTCCATGGCTGGATATAGCACCTCTTCTATCATTTTGTTTAGTCGATGTATCTCATCGATAAACAGTACGTCATTTGGTGAGAGGTTTGTCAGTATGGCAGCTAAGTCTCCGATTTTTGTCAGAGATGGACCGCTACTGATTTTTATATTTGTGTTTAGTGTGCGAGCGATGATGTGGGCTAGAGTTGTTTTCCCTAGTCCTGGTGGACCATAAAGTAGTATATGCTCAGGTGGAGAGGCACGATTTTTTGCGGCCTCGAGGAGTATATTTAGGTTCGCTTTTATTGTTTCTTGCCCTACATAACCATCAAACTCGCTAGGGCGGAGAGCGACATCTAGATGTCTTTGATCTAGCTTTTCCATCTCATTTTCTTCGCCTATATTTTCTTGTGAATTTTGGATTTGACTCATATTTTAAAAGCTATTTTCTGATGTATTAATTATAACATTTATAAAGTAAGGGGTCTCTATTGACATAGATGTTTAATTATGATATACTCTTCTCAGTTAGAACCTTCAAATCTTTAAGCAATCAAGTTTCATACTTATATATCAATGACAGAGGACGCGATGGTTGGCTTGTCCACACTGCAGTCATCCTTATGTGCGAAATATTCTTCACCAAGGGGTTGTTTAAAGATTTGAGGGTTTTTATTTTGTCTGTATTAGGAGTTAGTATATTTCTACCACTATAGCTACTTCCTCAAATGAAGTTAGGCCGTCCAAGATTTTTATGATACCATCTTCACGCATCGTGTGTATACCTTGTGAGGCTGCAGCATCTTCTATTTCATGTTCTCCACCTCCTGCCACGGCTACTTTTTCTACTTCACGAGTCATGAGTATGCCTTCATATATACCGACACGCCCTTTGTAGCCACCATGACATTTGTCACAACCATCAGGACTAGCTTTGAATATCTTGTATTCGCTTTGTGCTGTGTATTTTATTTCTTTCTGATTTGAAACTATCTCACCGATTATGTTTGTGATAGTTTTGCTCTCGAGAGTGGAGCTAACGGTTTCTATTTTACAGACTGGGCAAAGTTTCCTGCATAGACGTTGAGCCATCACGAGGGATAGGGCAGAGCCTAGTATTTTACTATCAGCACCGAGATCTATTAGTCTAGGTATAGCTCCAGCAGCAGAGTTCGTGTGTAGGGTAGAGAGAACTATATGTCCAGTCAAAGCAGCGTTGACAGCCACTTTTGCTGTATCTTCATCACGGATCTCTCCCACCATGATAGCATCCGGATCTTGACGCAGTGCAGCTCGGAGTCCAGAAAGGAATGTGTAGTCTTTTTTGACATCCACCTGAGTCTGGGTGATACCATCTATATGATACTCTATAGGATCTTCGATAGTGATGATTTTCGTTTCTACTTTGTGTATTCTTTTTAGGCAAGCATAAAGAGTCGTACTCTTTCCTGACCCGGTAGGACCGGTAGTTAATATCATACCAAATGGTTTGTGTAGAGACTTTTCTAGTATTTCTAGCAGATTTGCATTCATCCCGAGTGAGTCAAAAGGTACATTGGCCGCTCTCGGGTCTAGTATACGCATAACATAGTTTTCTCCATATGCGCCAGGAACGAGAGAGACACGCATCTCGATTTCTTGAGAGGCAAAGTTGATACTAAATCTCCCATCTTGGGCTGAGGAGTGATTTGAAAGTTTCATCCCAGAGAGTAACTTTAGACGACTGTTTATCAGTTCAAAGGTTTTACTATCGGTGAAGTATATATCGTTTAGGTTTCCATCTATTCTAAATCTGATACGAGTTAGATCATGTTCAGGTTCTACATGTATATCACTTGCTCCGAAGTTGATAGCTCCGGCTAGAGTTAACTCTATTAGTTTTGACGTCCTCTCTCTACTTTCATTTTTAGCAGTATTTTCTATTTCTTTTTGAAATTCCTCTATGGTGTTTATCCCTGCGAGTAGTTCATTTAGATGACTCTCGGTCAGGTCAACTATACTCTTGATAGTTTTCTTGGCCGCATCAAGATCCTCATATCTTTCATATACATGCTTCATGGAGGTGGGTGAGGCTACATACAGCACAGGCTTTTTGCTGCGTCTTTCTATGTCACTTAGATATTGTACTACTTCCTGATTACCCGGGTCACTAACCGCCACATGCAGTTGTCTATCAAAGATTTTGAATGCAGCTATTTTTAGTTTCTGAGCCAGGGGTAAAGGTATCTCAGCCAGTGCGTCTAGGTCAGGAGCCTTCATGCGGAGGTCAATATAAGGCAGATCATTTTTCTCAGCTACATATTCAGCTATATGCTCATCATCAGTGGCTGCGAGATCAGCTAGCTTTTGATTGATTTGCTCTTTTATTAGATCTTCTTGTATCATATGTATTTATTTTAACACAAAATATATTTTATATTTGCTCTTCTTCACACGTTTGACTTTTATTTTATATATTGTTAAGATGAAAATGAATTCTTTTAAACTTAACTTCAAGGAGATACAGAATGGTATCAAAACTCGTATTTACTCTCGGTCTTTTATTTTCTTTGTTTTTAGTGAATGTTTCGGCTCACCACTCTTATGGTCATGGTTTGCAGCGGCCAGAAGTTTATCCTGGACCAGCTCACGCAGAACCTTATCAGCAATTGAGACCCAAAGCTTATTACGTACAAGAGTGTCGGATTTATGTCATGCGTGGTACAGATTACTATGGCCGCAGGTGGAAACAGTTGACAGACTCTTGTGGAAAAAGAACCCAAGGACCAAGATTTGACTATTGACAAATGTATTTTATTGTGATATGATATATCTAGATAAGTATTCACCGGCAATCTTGCCAAAATTCTTTTATTTGGAGGTCATCATGATCAAGTTACTTGTCAAAATCCTTGCAATTGCTACTGTTTCACTATTAACCGCATGTGGTGCAACTCTTCACATGGATGGAGGAGCACAGCAACGTCAGGCGCAAATGGTGCGGGGCGGCTATGTTCAGCCAGCTCCTCAGCAAGTGCAGCAGCAAAATGGTGGTTGTGCCCAAGGCTCACATCGTGTTGGCACAAATGCAAACGGTGGCGCACATTGCCAGTGGAATAGTCCACAGCAAGCGCAGCCGCAGCCACAGCCGCGACAGCATCAACAGCAGCAAAGAAATTGCAATGGCGCGGGCTATCGTGATCTAACCACAGGAAGATTCATCTCAGCCTGTTAAGCTAAAACAAACACAAGCACCTAATCAGAAATTCTGATTAGGTGCTTTTTTTTTATGTTATAATTTATATTAAGACAACAATACAAAAGCAAAATGCTAGAAAAATATTTAGAAATCATAAATAAGAAAAAAAAAGAAAAGCAAAAGGTAAAAGATTTTCTGGTTTCCATAGATTTGCCAGATATTGATTTTGATATAGAAGGGGAGGATGTTGTTTTGAGCATGACCTCGGGCGAGAGATTTTTTTTGAATATAAAAAGCAAAGAACTAAAAGATTTTCTCTCTATTAATAAATTAAAAGTGAAATAATTAAAAATAAAAAGCCCTTACCACAATTGTGGTAAGGGCTGCACTCAATCAATCATTTTTTGCATGATGACCTGAGAGTTTTCGCAAGAAATGAAGCTGTCACACTCCACCTTAACTTTCCCATTATTTTTCTTAAAGAACCCTTCGTCAACATTTCTGTGTGTGACACCATCAACCTTAAACCGAACATTAGTTGACATGACCACCATTAGCCCGTAAGGGATTGTATAAAAATCAAGATTCCTTAAACTCATCCCAGTTCTAAGACGAACAGCTTCCGCAATTTTCTCTGCCTTTTTGTTTTCTGTAGACACCTTCTCGGCTTCTGCTTTTGCGTTAGCCATCTTTTTCTCAGACTCAGCACGCTCAAACTCTTTCTTCTTTGTTTCTTCATCAGCAATCTTTTTGGCAGCAGCTTTTAACTCTCTAGCCCGCAAGATTGTTTCCATAACAGAAAGTTCTTCCTTCTTTTTGACGGGCTCCAACAGTTCTCCGGTCTCATCATCAAACCAAGGCCCATCATAAAGTTTATAAAAACCATCAGTGTTATTAACACTTCTGTACAGGGCAGGAGCCCCATTCACATAGAGTTTAAGTTTTCTGATATCAGCAGATGTTTGGATCCAAATCTCTTTTGGGGCCATAGATTTCCTGACTCGCTTTGCCATACCTATATTCTTTTTTGTGATGATTGTGCAAATCTGACCCCTAGTTTCACCTTTACCCACGAGAGAAATGTTTGGGAATTCTTCTGATGTTGTCGGCGCACAGATTTCTTTTTGTGGTACACCATCAGCAAAATAAACATCTCGTGCTGCCCAAGCAGTACCGATAACAGCAAAGAAACATGCAAGCAAAGTTAGCCAATGCTTAAGACTCCTTCGTCCGACAGCACAATTTAGTATTGCCCAGAGGAGTGGCCAGGCCATAACTAGAGCAGAGACAAAAGATATTGGCACTATCCAGCCACCAAGCCAATCGTATTCACTAGCAAGAGATTCAGTGAATTTATAGACGTACTTAGCGACCAGGTATTCCATAGTAAGGAATACAACAAAGATAGAGAGTGCTACAAAGAGGGCATACTTACCCAACTTTTTGAACTTTGACCAGAGTTTTTCTGACCATGTCTGATCAACAAAACCAGTCGTTTGAGTTTCTTCAAAAGTTTTTCTTTTTTGACCACTAAATATAGTTCCAACTTCATTCTTACTCATGATTTTCTCCCATTGTTTGCTCGGCGATTTTGCCAAGCTTTTTTGATGTTAGGTATCCATCTGTCTCGCATCTTTGCAAAACCTTGATCAACCAGCACTGCGCCAAAAACTATCCCAGCCACCCAACCGATCACATTTATTGTTGCCTCACCGGTCCTGGTTAATAGCGGTACTCCAAAGGCTGCACTGAGTCCCAGGATCCAAGCTAGCCTATTACGCCATCTGTTGTCAGGGGTAAAAGTGTTGGTGTTTTGGTCGTGTTTAACTTTGGGTAAGCCTATACCCTGTAAGAAGTTTAGTTTTTTTACACCGAGAAAGACGCTAAAAAATAAAAGAATAGTTATAAACCAAGGACTAAAGAAAATATGCTTCAAGAGTTGTCCCATGAAATTTCTCCTCAAAAAGTTATAACAATATTGTTTCGTATCCAAGCGAATACTATCACAATAGGGGGTGATGGGCTAGACTTGACAAACTACATTCTTTTATATATACTACTGTTAGATTTTTCGTTATTTATTTTTCCAAATTTAAACACAACTCTCTTGAAAGGAGAATGTCATGAATCAAGCACAAGTAAACTCTGCTGCATCTCTCGGATCTACAGATCAGCAATTGTCTGCTGGTGGGGCAACCCAGCAACAGATAGATGCAATACCAGGAGCATATCGTCCAGCACAAGCTTACGCTCCAGCAGGACATGCGGCTCAAGCGCATGCAAATGTGCACGTGGCGGCAGCACCAACTCCACCACCGCAACCACAAATCCTGATGGCGCAACAGGCCCAACAGCCGATTGTCCAGTTCATGGGGGTGGCGCTACCAGTTCATGTTGGCAACGCAGCTTTCCGTTTAACTACTATGCCTCTCTGGGCTTATGTGTTGGTAGGAATGCTCTTTGCTCTCATGATTTGGCTTGCTATTGCTGGTTGGACTCGATCAGTTGGAGCGAGTGTTATGCCTCCTCCAGCAGTAACAACTCCAGTTGTTACGGCACAGCCAGTTGTGGTCAAAGTTGATCCGATTAAGATCACTGTTGATGTCACTGGAGTACAGCCGGGAAAGCCATAACCGGTGTGGGTAATGTGACTGCGCCCGCAGTCGCACCTCCTTCATCGGTGCCAGCAAAAACAGCTAACTGTTTGCATCCACCAGCATGGTTCAAGAAGAACCTTAATTTTGACTGCTAAAACCCTTTGAAAACAAAGCGAAAAAGCCTAAGACTTACAATCTTAGGCTTTTCTTTTTGCCTATTGACAAATGATATTAAAAAGTGTACAATGTATCCAGATTAGGAATCGAGCAATATCGCTCAAAAACTCTTTAAAAAGGAAAATAAGATGAAAACTATCATCAAATTCGCAGCAGCATTTTTATTTGCTGTCTTCTCAGTGTCAGCAATGGCACAAGTGGCAGACTGCAAACATGATGTGGCACCATACGACATTGGTCGTTATGCACGTGATGTTAAAGTTGGCAAAAATATTCAGCTTTCTAAAGTTCCTGTTCGCACTGTCTGGGACACGAACATGAAAGGTGGAAAGTGGGTAACTTGCCGCACAACACAAGAGCGTACGATAGCCTTGCTCGAAGACGGTACGTATTACGATATTGGTTGCGGAAACGAAATCAAGATCGCAATGCCACCAACACCACTGCAAAGCCAGATCGCTCAAGCGCCATCATTTTTAACTACTCAAGCTCCTCTCGTCTGCAAAGGCGTAGAAGAGTGCAAGCAAGTCAAATGGTGCGATGACAACAGTGGCTGGTATGCGAGCAAAGATGACAAGGGTAACCATGTTCGTCGTTGCGATATTCCTGGTGAAGTTAGTATTATCTCAAAAGAAAATACTATACACGTACAGGAGCGTACGACAGTGATACCAGTGCAGTTGCCGACCATCGTAAAACCATGGCAAGTGGCAGCACCAGTGTCCGTATCATCAGCACCAGCGCCACAGATCGACCTCGGTCGTTCAGTTGCACCAAGTGTCTCCGGTACACGCTGCGAAACACAAGGCTGTAGCTACAAATCAGTGGCCAAGTTCATCTCTGAAGAAAAAGCTGACTTCTGCGGTATTCATACCTCAGATGGACGTGTCTTCAAACTTGGTCGCCATCCGACAAATGGTGAACTGACTATCGCTGATTGGACAAGTGGTACCCAAGGCAAAGTCATGGGACTGAAACAGCAGGCTACCCGGGATTGTGATGTTGATCAAAAGGCAGCAGAAACAACTCATTGGCCAGCAATTGTTAATCGTTTTGGTTTACCAAATGACTGCACAGTAGCAAAACGCTCAAAAGGCAAGATGTAAAAATACAAACTTTTAAGCAAACAGGCCCC
>JAYVLF010000019.1:0-4801 GCA_043759615.1 Minisyncoccota bacterium
TATAGAACACAATGATAATGAGAAGATGAATAGGATTTTTATAAAATCAAATCTAGATTCCAATAAAAATTACGATTTCTATATAAAAAAATAACAAAACATTATGCAAACTGCAAAAAAAATATTCATATACACTGTACTCTTAACCTCTATTTGTTTAGATATAGTTTTTGGGCAAGGTTTCCCGATATATACTTTTCTATTTTGTGCGGCAGCACTTTTATATTTGTATATTAAACCCTATGTCATTTAGTTTTTTTAAAAGGAGAAGATATTTAAATAAAGACATAAATCCAGAAGATATATTTGTGGATGAGAGGAGCGGAGCTCAATTTGATGAAGATAGTTTCGAAGGGAGATTTGAAAAGCCGATAAAAGAAAATATGTATGTTTTTATCGGAGCTTTTTTCTTCATCATGATTTTGATATTCTCCGCAAAATCTTTTAAGGTTCAGATAGTTGATAGTGCAAAATGGAAAAGTATAGCAGAGAATAATTATATCAAAAAGAGTCCAGAGTTTGCTCTTCGTGGTAATATTAAAGATAGAAATGGAGTGGTCCTAGCTTGGAATGAAACTGATAAAGAGAGTGTGGGTATAGATATACCAAAAAGAAGATATATCTCAGCTGCTGGATTTTCAAATCTTCTGGGGTATGTGTCTTATCCAAAAAAGGATGGTAGTGGTAACTTTTGGCAAACAGATTTTATCGGCATGGATGGTATAGAAAAGTATTACAATGAGTCTCTCTCTGGGGTTATAGGCGAAAGGATATATGAGGTAAGTGCAAATGGAAAAGTAACTAGGGATAATATAGTAAAGTTTCCCGTAGAGGGTGATACTGTGACTCTGAATATTGACTCTAGAGTTCAGAAGTATTTTTACAATCATCTAAAAGAGGTCGTAGATCAACAAAATTTTCGTGGAGGCTCAGGGGTTATGATGGATGTGAATACTGGAGAGGTTGTCGCCTTGGTTACTTACCCAGAGTACAATAACAATCTATATGCCAACGCAACTTCATCAGAGGATAAACAGAAGAAGCAAGCTTACCTTTCTGACAAAGATACACCTATGACGAATAGAGCGATCAGCTCTGGTTTTGTTCCAGGTTCTGTAGTAAAACCTTTTATGGCTTATGCTGCACTGTATGAAGGAGTCATAGACCAGTACAAAAATATCTTTAGCAGTGGGCAGTTAGTGGTTAAGAACAAATATGGCGGCCCAGATACTATATTTCGTGATTGGAAAGCTCATGGTTATACAGATGTAAGAAAAGCTATAGCTGAAAGTAGTGATGAGTATTTTTATCAAGTTGGTGGCGGATATCAGGACCAAGAGGGGCTAGGAATCACGAGAATAGAAAAGTATATGAAGGCTTTTGGTTTTGATAGTGTGACCGGCATAGACTTGCCAAAAGAAATGCCTGGCAACATACCAGACCCAGAGTGGAAAAAGAAAAACTTCACAGAGGGTGATTGGCTGCTCGGAGATACATATCACGCATCCATCGGTCAATCAGGATATCAGACCAACGCTATAGAGCTAGCTCGGTCAATATCATCCATAGCAAATGGAGGAAAACTCGTCACACCGAAGGTGGGCAGGACTACAGCGAATACTGGAGTAGATGATAGTAAACTCGTCACAGATATTAAGATAGATGAAAGTATATTAAAAATAATCCGTGAAGGCATGCGTGCCTCAGCTGGTGAGAGTGGAACTGCCCACTATTTTTCTGATTTACCATTCAAAGTAGCTGCCAAGACTGGTACAGCTCAGCTCGGATATAAAAACGAATACGTTAACTCTTGGAGTACTGGATATTTTCCATACGACACTCCGAAGTACGCTTTTGTATTTATGATGGAAAAGGGTCCAGCTAGTAACACTGTGGCTTCATCAAAAATCATGCGTAAAGTTTTCCAGGATATACTAGATAATGCTCCAGAGTACACAAAATAAGTAAAATAAAAAGCGACACGAGTGTCGCTTTTCAAAACAAAAATAAAGTTTAACTTACGAAGTTATTCGCGAATTGAAGCTGCAATCCTTTTGCTACTTGAACTTGGAAGTTAGTTTCAGATAGCGCTTCTTCCACATATCCAGGAGTAATTTCAGATTCAGGTAGGCCTTGAAAGTTTGGGCCAGCTCGCAAAGCATTTAAATGGGTGTCTGCGGAGCCCTCAAAGTCACCAGGACTATATACTGTGGTTTTATCTTTTGCCATATTTTCTCTCTTTCTTAAAAATAAGTTTAAACAACGATTAAAATTCTCAAGAAGTATAGCATATATAAAAGTTAGTGTCAAGTTATATATTGCTGACAATTATGCTATAATATTCTGAATATAACAAATATGAGTATAGAATACATCACAATACAAAAAAAGGCAGATCTTGAAAAAGAGTTAGACTCTCTTATCAAAGTTAGTCGTAAAGAAGTAGCTGAGGCCCTAGAGTATGCAAAATCTTTGGGTGATTTGTCTGAGAATGCTGAGTATCATCAGGCTCGTGAAGATCAGGCTAGACTGGAAGATAGAATACTCGAGGTACAGAATATTTTGAAAAATGCTGTCATCGCTGAGCGTCATCACTCAAATATCGTAGAGGTTGGGGCTGTGGTTCATGTGAAGAAAAAGAGTGCTCGTTCTGAGCAGATTTTTACTCTAGTAGGATCAGAAGAGGTGGATATTGAGAACGGTAAGATATCAAATGAGTCTCCACTTGGAGTCGCACTACTCGGAACCAAAGTTGGTGATGTGGCTATATTTACGAATCCAAAAGGTGAAGAGGTTAGCTACACTGTAGTTAGTATCGACTAAGAATAGAAAATTGTAGGTTTTGTGATATAATTATATTTATAAACTAAACATTATTATGTCAGCAATAGACGAACTAAAAAACGATAGGCTAAAGAAAATAGAAAGTATAGATGGCTATCCAGCTGAGAGTGAACATACGAAAACTGTGACTGAGTTCTTGTCTGATTTTAATATAGAAGACAAAATTGAGAATACATTGGTGGGACGTGTTATGATGACAAGAAGTTTTGGTAATCTTGCTTTTGCAAAAATATTTGATGGCACAGCAAGTGTGCAAGTGGTGCTGGAGAGAGAGATTAGTGAGGAGGCTATAAATTATTTTGATACACATATTGATGGTGGGGACTTTGTACAGGTTAGCGGCACAAATTACATTACCAAAAAAGGTGAGAGTTCACTACTAGTCACAAAGATGAGGCTAATCTCAAAGGCGCTACTACCGCTACCCGATAAACATGCCGGTCTCGTGGATGAAGAAGAGAAAATGCGTAAGAGATATCTTGATATACTCCTAGATGAAGACAAGCGTGATCTATTTTATAAAAAAGCAAAGTTCTGGCAAGTGGTACGCACATATTTGAATGACAAAGGATTCCTAGAGGTTGAAACTCCGACAATAGAGACTACAACTGGTGGAGCAGAAGCGAGACCATTCAAAACTCATCACAATGATTTTGATCTCGATGTTTATATGCGTATTTGTGTCGGTGAGCTATGGCAAAAGAGACTGATGGCGGCCGGATTCCCAAAGACCTATGAGATTGGTAGAGCGTATAGAAACGAAGGCTCTTCCCCTGAGCATCTCCAGGAGTTTACGAACTGTGAGTTCTATATGGCATATGCTGACTATCGTGATGGTATGAAGCTAGTGCGTGAGATGTATATCAAAATCGCAAACGAAGTATTTGGTAAGACTAACTTTGAGATGAAGGGCCATACTTTTGAATTGGCTTCTGAGTGGCCAGAGATTGACTATGCTACAGAAATATCAAGACAAACAGGTATAGATATCTGGACAGCAACTGACGAAGATATAAAAAATAAACTCAAAGAGCTAAATGTAAAGTACGATGGTGAGAATAGGGAAAGACTAACTGATACACTTTGGAAAGTTTGCCGCAAGAATATTTCTGGTCCGGCATTCCTCATTAATCATCCACTACTCGTCGCACCTCTCGCAAAGCCAAATGTTGACGGCAAAACGGCACAAGTATTCCAACCTATCATAGCAGGTTCTGAGATAGGTCGTGGATATAGTGAGCTCAATGATCCTAGAGTGCAGCGGGCAAACTTTGAGCAACAGCAAACACTCTTAGATGGAGGTGACGAAGAGGCTATGATGCCTGATTTTGAGTTCGTGGAGATGCTAGAGCATGGTATGCCACCTACATGTGGTTACGGCTTTGGTGACCGTCTTTTTGCTTTCCTCGCTGGCCTTCCTATACGTGAGACACAGCTCTTCCCACTGATAAAACCAAAAGCGGATTAATAGTATAGACAAACCAATTTAGATATGTTAGATTTAAAAAGAATTTATTTTTTGTTTAACTAAAAGGGGAAAATAAAAATGTACTTTTTGGCAATGCTCGACGATATGCAGTTAGAGGCTTTCTTATCAAAATCTATCAAAGGACAATATGCTCTACGAAAAGATGCTGAGATTTGTTTTGTTGAAATTTCAGATAATAAAAATAGAGTCAAGGTTCGCCTGAAAGATCCTGAGACCAAGCCAACAATCTATCATTTCTTAATCAGAGATTCTAATTTTAAGCAATTTGGTTTCGTTTGGAAAGAAAGTAAAGCTAAATCAGTGGCTACGGTAGATTGAAATCAAAATCATCCAAAAAAGCGTCCAATCAGACGCCTTTTTTTATTTATGATATAATAGTTCTATGAGTCCAGTAGAAGAGATAAAATCAAAGCTAAGCATACAAGAGGTGGTTTCTCAATATCTCAGACTGGAAAAAATGGGAGCTCA
>JAYVLF010000020.1:0-12868 GCA_043759615.1 Minisyncoccota bacterium
CAGTTGTTCCTGCTGACGCATCTGGAATTAACCTTCCAGTAACAGTAGCTCTAGTTTGTGCTGGTACAGCAAATGGCTGTCCTGCAAACTCTCCAGTTACAGTTAACATAGCAATCCCTACAGTAACTTACTTTGATGGTTCTACTACACAGACTATTACGTCTATCGGTACAGCAACATCAAGTTCACACTCTATCGTAGGATCTAAACCATCTCTAACTGTTAACTCAGTACAACAGACTGGTCTAGTGCTAAATGCTGAGAATAAAATCGGTGAAGTTACTGTAGCTGCTGACGCAGCTGGTCAAATCACTTTGACAACAGTTACTTTCAATCTCTCAACATCAGGTATCACTTCTCCAGTGTTCTCTGCTGTTAGAGTTGCTGATGGAAACACAACTATCGCTGGTACTTCATGTACTATCGCTGGTGTATGTACAATGGGTGGTTACACTATCGCAGCTGGTACTTCAAAGACTCTAAGTCTATTTGGTACTATCTCAGGTACACCTATCGCAAGTACAGTGGTTTCAGTTTCTTCTGCAGTTACAACTGCTGGATTCGTATGGAATGATACTCTAGGAGGTGGAGCAGGCATCACAGGTGCTAACATCTACAACTTCCCTACAGCATCTTACTCAGTACGTCAATAATCTTCTATTCATTTAGATTTTTATTAAGCGATAATTTTGCAAAGCCGAAAGGTAGAACATAGTTAAAACTTAACAAAAACCCCACACGCAAGTGTGGGGTTTTTTGTATTTGCGAGTAGGATGATTTCGTGTTATAATATAGACATTAAACAGAAATATCTCATATATTCTTTTAATATTATTAAAAATTAGTTGCAAATGTGTGATGTATACAAATCATGCACATCAGAAAATAAAATTATGGAAAATACAAAAAATAAAACAGCAAAGTCATTTGACGTTATGAAGGGTGACTTTGGTTACAAGAACGCGATGGCAGCCCCAAAGCTAATGAAAGTAGTAGTCTCAGTAGCTACTGGTACTATGATGAAGAAAGACAGACATCGTAATGACCTAGTTATGGACAGGATCACAAAGATCACAGGACAGAAACCATCTATCCGTGCTGCAAAGCAATCGGTAGCTAGTTTTAAAATCCGTGAAGGAGACAAGATCGGAGTTGCGGTTACTCTTCGTGGAGCGCGTATGTTAGGATTCCTAGATAAGGTTATAAACGTAGCTCTTCCTCGTACAAAGGACTTTCGTGGTCTCGAGAAGAAATCTATCGACAATATAGGAAATATGACTTTCGGTGTGAAAGAGCATACTATATTCCCAGAGATCAAGGATGAGGAGCTAAAAGACGTGTTCGGTATGGCTATCACTATGGTTACTAGTGCAAAAACCAAAGAAGAGGCTGAGAAATTCTTTGAGCTGATGGGTATTCCATTCAAGAAAGATATAGTTAAATAGACAAAAACCACAAAACACCAGCTAACTTAGCTGGTGTTTTGTTTTGGTTGATAAAAATGAGATTCTATGCTATAATTGACTCTATTCTGTGCAGTCTCTCAGATTCATACTGAGAAACAAAGCAGGAATAATTAAGTCATCTTCTTTTGATTATACGAATTGATGTATATCAAATAGATGCAAACATAACTAAAAGCTTGGTTATCAAAGTCTATAGTAAGCACAAAAGTCAGTCTTAACATAGCAAAACACTTTATAAAAAAATAATAAAATTTAAATTTTTTAAATAAAATCAAACAAAATTATGGCAGCAGAAGAATTCAACAGAGATAAACCACATCTAAATGTGGGAACAATCGGTCACGTAGACCACGGAAAGACAACTCTAACAGCGGGTATCTTGAACGTACTTCATCTTACAAACCCTAACATCAAAGTTAAGGATGTGGATGATATCGACAAGGCTCCTGAGGAGAAGGCTCGTGGTATTACTATTTCTCTCTCACACAGTGAGTATGAGACAGCTACTCGTCACTACGCTCATATCGATGCGCCTGGACATGCTGACTATATCAAGAACATGATCACTGGTGCGGCTCAGATGGATGGTGCTATCCTAGTGGTGGCAGCAACTGATGGACCTATGCCACAAACTCGTGAGCACATCATCCTTGCCAAGCAAGTTGGTGTACCTCAGATGGTAGTGTTCCTAAACAAATGTGATATGGTTGACGATCCAGACATGATCGAGCTTGTAGAAGACGAGATCAGAGAGCTACTTACAAAGAACGGTTTTGATGGAGCAAACACTCCTATCATCAAAGGTTCTGGGCTAAAGGCATCAGTAGCAACATCTATGGATGATCCTTGGGCACAGAAAATCGAAGAGCTTATGAACGCACTCGATACATATATTCCAATTCCAGAGCGTGATGTTACGAAACCTTTCCTAATGCCTGTAGAGGATATCTTCTCTATCGAAGGACGTGGAACAGTGGTAACAGGAAAAATCGAGCGTGGAGTAGTAAAGCTTAACGAAACAATCGAGATAGTAGGACTAAAAGACACCGTATCAACAACTGTAACAGGTATTGAGATGTTTAACAAAAATCTAAACGAAGGTATGGCCGGAGACAATGCTGGTATCCTAGTTCGTGGAGTTAAAAAGGAAGACATCATGCGTGGTCAAGTTCTATGTAAACCTGGAAGCGTAAAACCTCATACAGACTTTGAGTGTGAAGTATACATCCTTAAAAAGGAAGAAGGAGGACGTCACAGCCCATTCTTCAATGGATACAAACCTCAATTCTATGTACGTACTACAGACGTAACAGGAGATGTAACTCTAGCAGCAGGAACAGAAATGGTTATGCCTGGAGACACAGTAAAATTAACAGTTAAACTCATAGCACCTATCGCTCTCGAAGAGCAAGGACGTTTCGCTATCCGTGAGGGTGGAAAGACAGTTGGTGCTGGAGTTGTTACCAAGATTATCGCATAATCTCAAAACAAAATTAAGCTCTTTCAAAAGACAGTAAAAATTATTAGCTATGGCAAAAACAGTAAAAAAGAGCGAGAACACTTCAAAGATTCGTATTCGTGTTCGCGGCTATGAGAGTAAATCTCTAGACGCTTCAGTAAAACAAATCGTAGATACAGCAAAAAGATTAGAAGCTATAGTAATTGGTCCAATACCACTTCCTACAGAATTTACTCGTTATACTGTTAACAGATCTACATTTATTTATAAGAATGCACGTGAGCAGTTCGAGATGAGAGTACACAAAAGACTCGTCGAGATCGTGAATCCAAATCCAAAAGTAATCGAAGCTCTCACCAACCTCTCACTTCCATCTGGAGTCGACGTTGATGTAAAGATGATCTAAAAACATGAAATTCACAATAGGAAGAAAACTGCACATGACGCAGGTATTTGATGACGTGGGCAATGTGCACGCAGTCACCGCAATATCAGCTCCTGGAGTAGTAGTAACAGATATTCTAACTACCGAGCGCAATGGCTACGAAGCTATTCAGGTAGCAATAGAAGAAAACAAGGCAAGCAGGTCAACAAAACCTGAGCTTGGACACTTTGGAGGCAAAAACTACAACGTGGTAAAAGAGTTCCGTACTCCAGCTGGAGACTTGCAAAAAGGTGCGATCATCGCAGCTGATGTATTCACAGCAGGAGACATAGTAGTCGTTTCGGGTGACACCAAAGGAAAAGGTTTCCAAGGTGTTATGAAGAGACATGGTATGCACGGAGGTTGGGGTCAGCACGGACAGAAGCACTCTCATAGAGAAGTTGGTTCTATCGGTTCTACAGGACAACAGCGTGTTAACAAAGGTAAGCGTATGCCAGGACGCATGGGAGGTACCCGTGTTAGTGTCAAAAACTTATCTGTCTACAGTGTCGACACAGTTAACGGAATTATATTAATCAAAGGTGCCGTGCCAGGAAGACGCGGAACAGTAATCGAGATAGTATCTAAATAATATGAAAGTAGAAGTATATTCAAACAAAGGAGCAAAACACGGAACTGCTGAACTCAGCGAGGAAGTTTTCGCATACCCATGGAATGCAGATCTAGTTCATCAGGTGATACACTCTCAGATGTCAAATCAGCGTGCGAACACTGCACACACCAAAGATCGTAGTGAAGTTAGCGGAGGTGGTAAAAAACCTTGGGCACAAAAAGGAACAGGACGTGCACGTCACGGCTCATCACGTTCTCCTATCTGGAGACACGGAGGAGTGACTCACGGACCAAGAAGTGATAGGAATTATAAAGAGACTATTCCTCGTGGTATGAAAGCTAGAGCACTATATGCGATACTTTCTCAAAAGGTTCGCGATGGTAAAGTTCTCTTTATCGACTCTATAAATCTCCCAGAAGGCAAGACAAAAGATGCAGCAGAAACTATGAAGAACTTTACAAATGTAGAGGGATTCAAAACTATCAATTGGGCAAAACTCAATAATGCTATCATCTATACTCCTACTTTTGACAGACGTACTCACTTAGCGTTTAGAAATCTAGAAAATGCTACTATAGTAAACATGGATCAGATGAACCCACTCACAATATCTAATACTAGATATATAGTAGTAGTGAACCCATCAGCGATCAATGATTACTTAGTTGCTAAAAGTGTAAAACAAGCTTAAAGTTATGAAAAAAATTATTCGCACACATCTCACCGAAAAGGCTTCACTGCAGTCAAATGCAAATGCTTATACTTTTATAGTAGAAAAAGATGCTACTAAGATCGGCCTCATGGCTGAGATAAAAGCAGAGCATAAAGTGTCTCCAAAGAAAGTGACTATATCAAATCTTCCTGCAAAGAAAGTATTTGTAAGAGGAAAGCATGGAGTAAAAGCTGGTCTCAAAAAAGCAGTTATCTTCCTAAAAAAGGGTGACAGCATAAAACTCTCATAAGACAGATATGAAAACTTATAAACCAACAACAGCGTCAAGAAGGTCAATGACCGGTATCAACTACAAGGAGATACTGACAACAAATGAACCTTATAAACCTCTTACAAATGGTTTCCGTAGAGGATCAGGAAGAAATGCTTTTGGTCGCATCACTACTCGTCACAAAGGAGGAGGGCACAAAAGAAGTTTCCGTGATATTGACTTTGTTTATGCAAAGAAAGATATCCCTGCGAAAGTACAAACTATAGAGTATGATCCGAACAGAACTGGATTCATCGCTCTACTAGCCTACGCAGACGGAGCAAAAGCTTATACACTTTTACCAAAATCAGTAGTGGTAGGTCAATCTATCATGATCTCTGAGAAGGTAGATCTTGTTCCTGGTAACCGTTCTATACTTAGAAATATTCCAGTAGGAACATTTGTCTACAATGTAGAAATCAAAACAGGTGCCGGAGCAAAAATGGTTCGTTCAGCAGGAACTTTTGCTGAAGTGGTGGCTCACAACAAAGGCTTTACTCAAATCAAGTTACCATCAACAGAAATTCGTATGGTGCCAGACACATGTTGGGCATCTATCGGTGAAGTTTCAAATGGCGAGCATCATCTAGTAGTACTAGGTAAAGCAGGACGCAATCGTTGGCTCGGAGTTCGTCCGACAACACGTGCATCTGTGATGAACGCAGTTGACCATCCATATGGAGGAGGAGAAGGTAAGCAACGTCGTGGAACTAAACGTCCAAAGACTAAGTGGGGTAAAACAACTGGTGGTCACAAGACTCGTAAAGTTAAGAAATATTCTAATGTTCACATTGTAGCTAGAAGATCAAATGGCATTAGAAATAAGAATTCAAAATTATAAAAATATATGTCAAGATCAACAAGTAAAGGGCCATATGTAGATGAGCGCGTACTCAAAAAGGTAGTAGGCAAAAAAGGCTCAGATACTCCCCTTATAAAAATATGGGCAAGAGCATGTGTTATCTCTCCAGAGATGGTTGGTTTCACATTCGGTGTTCATAACGGTCGCGTTCATACTGAGGTTTTTGTAACTGAGGATATGGTGGGACACAGATTTGGTGAATTTTCTCCTACCCGCAAATTCTTGCGTCATGGAGGAAAGATGCAAAAAGAAATTGACCAGAAAAAGAAGCAATCTGAGATAGACGCTGCAAAATCTGCAAAGTCTAGCGGAGACGCTAAAAAGAAATAGTCAATAATTATTAATCGAAAAATATGAAAGCAATATTAAAAAACTATAGACAATCTCCACGTAAAGTTCGCTTGCTAGCTACTCTTATACAAGGGAAGTCAGCAGACGTAGCAATGGTGCAACTCGCACACTTTGTAAAACGTGGTAGCTTGCCTATGAAAAAGCTACTAGCATCAGCTGTAGCAAATAGTGGGAAACCAGCCTCTGCTTTGATTGTAAAATCAGCAACAGTAGACAAAGGGCTAGTTATGAAGAGGTTCATGCCTCGTGCATTTGGTCGTGCTGCACCTATATTAAAAAAATGCTCACACATCGTGATCGAGCTTAGCGACAAGAAATAAAAATATGACACACGTAGTACATCCATATTCACAAAGACTAGGAATCATCCGCGACTGGAAAAGTCGTTGGTTCGTAGGCAACAAAGAATATGCCAATACACTTCGCTCTGATATTCTCCTTAGAAGCTTTTTAGACAAAAGACTAAAAGGATCATATGTCGCTACTGTAGATATGGAGCGTGGTAAGGATAGCTTTAGGATAGCTATACATACATCACGTCCTGGTATAGTAATCGGCAGATCAGGTGAGGGGGTAGAAAAATTGAAGGCAGATATCATGAAGGAGGCAAAACGCAAAAACATCGTTATGCCAAAGAATTTTAAATTAGATATAGTAGAGGTTGTTTCTCCTGAGTCTTCAGCAGCTATCGTCGGACAGATGGTAGTGGAAGGTATCGAGAAACGTCTACCATTTCGCCGCGTGTTAAAATCAACAGTTGAAAAAGTGATGATGAACCGTGATGTGAAAGGAGTTCGTATCGGACTATCTGGTCGTCTTGGCGGAGCTGAGATGGCACGTCGCGAAGAGATAAGACGTGGAAATGTTCCACTTCAAACTCTCCGTGCTGACGTTGACTTTACAAAAGAGAGAGCCAATATGACATATGGTGTTATCGGAGTAAAAGTTTGGATATATCGTGGTATGAATTTTGGTGGAGAGCTAAACACAGTGCACAAGGGTTCAGCTCAACCAAAAAACGATCGTGATGGACGTGGAGCTAGATTCCCTCGTCGCGATGATAGCCGTAGCCGTGGACCTAGTCGACCACCTCGCGCACCAGGAGCTGCACCAGCAGCACCTGCAGCAAATTAATTTTATTTTTTAAATATATGTTATTTCCAAAAAAAGTTAAATTTCGTAAGTGGCAAAGAGCTAGACTTTCACAAGAAAAGCTAGACAGACCAGAAACAAAAGGTATTTCTATCGCATTCGGTTCTTTTGCTCTCAAGGCAGAATCATCAGCAAGAGTACTCGCAAATCAGATCGAGGCAGCGCGTCGCGCGATGACTCGTGAGGCAGGTAAAACAGCACAGATCTGGATTCGTATTTTCCCTGACAGACCGGTAACTGCAAAAGCTGCAGAGGTGCCGATGGGTAAAGGAAAAGGAGATCCATACGCTTTCTGTTTTGAGGTTCGTCCAGGACGTGTACTCTTTGAGATCGACGGAGTCTCAGAAGAGGTTGCTCGCGAAGCTCTCAGAAAAGCTGGCTGCAAATTACCAGTAAAAACAAAAATTATTGCTAGATAATTTTCACAAATTTATGACAAAAACAATTACAAACACAACTTCTACTCCAAAGAAACTTTCTGGAAAAGTAGTAAGTGACAAAATGGATAAGACAGTAGTAGTGAGAATAGATAGATATGTAAAACATCCAAAATATGGAAAGTTCTACACTATATCAAAACGCTACAAAGCTCATGATGAAAATAATACTTTCAAAATCGGTGACGCTGTGACTATCGTAGAGACAAAGCCAATATCAAAAGATAAAAGCTTTAAAGTATTAGAAAATTAATTATAAATCTATGTTACAAGCAGGAACAAACGTAAAAATAACAGACAACAGTGGAGCCAAGATGGGTCGTATTTTCAAAGTCCTTGGTGGATCAAAAAGAAGATATGCTCGTATCGGTGACCTAGTTGTACTATCTGTAAAGGTCGCAGAGCCTCGTAAACAAGTCAAGAAAAAGGACGTGGTCTATGGAGTTGTCGTGAGACAAGTTCAGCCTATGCGTCGTGCTGATGGATCTTATATACGTTTTGACGATAATGCAGTTGTTATTATCGACAAAGTGAAACTAGAGCCAAAAGCAGGACGTGTCTTTGGTCCTATACCAAAAGAAATTGGTGAGACTGGTATCGAAGGATTTAAAAAGATAGCTTCACTAGCACCAGAAGTTATCTAATAAAAATATATGAAATTTACACATGTAAAAAAAGGCGATACTGTCAAAGTATTAGCCGGTAAAGAAAAAGGCAAAACTGGAGTTATCTCAAAATCAATGCCAAGCGCAGGCAAGGTAGTGATCGAAGGGCTAAATGTAGTAAAGCGTAATAAGAAGAGCACTGTACCGAACAAAGCTGGAGTTATTGTTGAGACATCTATGCCGATAGATGCTAGCAACGTAGCAAAAGTAAAGTAGGAATATCTTTCTAAAAGTAAAGCCCGACTCAAAGAGTCGGGCTTTACTTTTTTTGTTTTGTGTGGACAGTGCAGACAAATATACATTTTTTACTGTTATAATTAAGAAATAAACAATGGCTTCAAATAGTATTAAATACAAAATATTATCACTAGCGGCAATAGCATTTTTGTCCGTAGGATTTTCTTTTGCCAGCGTAGAAGAAAATGATGAATACTCAGAGATGGATAGGTTTTCTATAAATGTATATTGTAAGATAGCCTCTATCCCGTTTTTCTGGTTTAATAATCATAAATGTGCCAAAGTCGAACCTATTGTAGATCTCGGAATATTAAAAAGCAATATAAAATCAAATGCTTTTGGAGTTGAAGGCGAGTCAAAAAAATCTAAGATGAACTTTGAAAGCATATCAGAGATAAAAACAAAAAAAGAAATAGTGTTTGGTGAAGAAAGTTCAAAAATCTCAGATCTCAAAAAAGTAAACCCAGTTCTCGATATCGAAAAGTCTTCCTTTTTTGCTACATCGACACTACACTCAGGTAACATAAAAAATGTTACAGGTCTAAAGGGGTCTTGGTCTATAGATGAGTGGGGACGCATAGTGGCGAAAGAGATAGTTGTTAAAAAGCTTTGTCTTGATGATTTGTGTATAGACAAGAAGACTTTGCAGTTAATATTAAACAGCAATAGATCTGCCAGCACAACAGCAAAGTCTATATAATGTCAACTTTGATATATATAGGGTTTTCGGTTATAATAGCCGGATGATAGCAATAGAAAAACTGTTCGGATCTAGTGAAAAAGTTAAGCTGATAAAATTGTTCCTAAACAATAACAGCACAGTTTTTACATATAAAGAGATACAAGAAAAAATAGGAAAATTTAAAATCGAACTTTTAAAAAGTGACCTTCTTGATCTGGTTGCTGCTGAGTTCGTGATACGTGACAAACAGAAACTTTTCGTAGCACCAAAAAAGAAAGGAGCAAAGATGACTACAAAAGAAGTTATAATTTATAAATTTAACAAAAATTATCTTCACACAGATAAACTTTCAGCACTAGTTTTTGATTTTGAAAACATAGACAGGAAGTACATACTCGAAAAGTTAAAAGCTATAGGTGGACGTCCAAAGCTCGTAATACTCTCAGGTATATTTATCGGTAGCAAAAAATCAAAGACAGATATATTTTGTGTGATCGAAGGGGTGAAGAAAAGTGTGGCAGAGAAAGTTGCTCTTGAGCTCTCGAGCGAAATAGGCAAGACTTTAGAAGTCGCTATTCTTGACCTAGAAGAGTTCAATTATCGCTTCAAAATGTATGACAAATTTGTCCATGGAGTTATAGATGGGGACCATGAGAAACTGCTAGACAAGCTAAAGATATAGTCATCTTCTACTCACTCTCTAGGATATTGTATATATAACTTTTGTTATTCTCTATATATTGCAAAAGCTTTATGCCATCAGAGACTGTAGTAGCATTCTTGTTGTCCGTATATAGAACAGAATTGTAAAAGGTTTCGTTCAGGCCTATAGCTTCTGCTTTCTTGTTCATCTTCTCTACGAACCCTCTTTCTCCATATGTGTTTGCTATAGCTAGAGCCACATTTTGATTATTATTTTTTAATAGTGGAAATAGAGCATCTTTGATGTTCCCGATACTCGCTAAACTCTTGTTCTGATCTATGGACTCCAGAGAGATGAGTGCGGTCATGATATTTATACTCGAAGCCTTTGTTAGTGTCTCATCTTTGTAGTCGCTGGCTATGTATTTTTGTTCTCTGACTATCTTTAGTGTTGTAGGAGAATCTTTACCAGCTACAGCAAAATTGTATATTTTCTCCGCATCCTTATCTTCCATGCGTATACAGCCACCACTATAAAAACTAGACACACGAGTTCCGTCTGGATGATATGGTATACCATGTATAAAAAAGTTGCCAAAGAATTGCATGCTAAAAGGCATATGGACTTTGCCTAGATTTGAAAAGTGACTTTTCTCTTTACTTTCTATCTTATAGGTTCCTGTAGGAGTTTCATAAAAACTACCAGGTCTTCCTACTGAAACTATATCAAAAGTTGCTATAGTTTTATCATCTTCTATCAGGTAAACTTTCATTTTGTCCAGATCTGCGAGTATCTCTTTGTTGGATACTATTGTTTGGCTTGTGCTTTCTGTGCTAGAAGTTGGTTTTTTGTTATCCGCTTCTAATATTGTAGTCACATATACAATACAGAAAGAAATTAAAAAGGCGAGTAGGGGT
This sequence comes from Minisyncoccota bacterium, assembly GCA_043759615.1. GTDB lineage: Bacteria > Patescibacteriota > Minisyncoccia > Phycocordibacterales > UBA5272 > JAUPVO01. The sequence continues at coordinate 10,853 of JAYVLF010000020.1, forward strand.
ATTCTCATAATTTTTTGAGTATAACATAAAAGTGGATAACTTTTAATCTTATGGGTATTATTAAGTTATAATTAAGTATAATAAAAGTATAGGTAAAACTTATCAAATTTATACTTTTATTTAAATATATTTAAATTTTTATCATTATGAACATCTTCGAAAACACAACAAATCTTCTCGGTTACTCTCTAGCAAATATGCTCACAGGAATTATCAATTTCTTACCTAGTATGCTTATCGCATTACTATTAGTAGTTTTAGGGTTTTTATTTGGAGGCATACTCGGAAGAGCTGTCTCACATTTGATTTCTATATTAAAGATAGATCAAGCTTTAGCAAAAGTTGGATTTAACAATCCAAACATCAAAGTAGCTCACATACTTTGCCTATTAACAAAGTGGACAGTGGTTATCTCTTTTGTGATGACTGCTACAGAAGTTCTCGGTCTAACTCAATTTACAAATTTCTTGCAGCTTATACTTAGTTATATACCAAATGTACTAGTAGCTGCTCTTATACTTGTCTCTACATTTTTACTTGCTGACTTTGTAGCCAAGTTAGTTAGTCACTCAGCTTCAGCTGCAGGAGTAAAAGGTCAGATGGCAGGAGTCGTATCTAGATACGCTATAGTAATAGTCGGAGTATTAGCCGCTCTTGCTCAGCTACATATCGCTACAGGATTCATGGAGATACTATTCACTGGAGTGGTAGCCTCTGTTTCTCTTGCTCTTGGTCTTGCATTTGGTTTGGGAGGTCGTGATGCAGCGGCTCGCGCTGTCGAAAAGTTAGAAAATACTCTAAAATAATCAAGAGAAATCATAGCCTAAAATCTCCCGCCCTGACCCAAAATCAGGTGCGGGATTTTTATTTGCTTTTTTATTTCGTTTGTGCTAATATAGCCAGACGTTCGTTGACAAATCAATCCTGTAGCCATCTCGATTTATAAGTTATCCCAATAACCTTGGGGTCTTTTCGTGAGATGGCATACAGACATCACAAAACAAAAAAGTCCTGGGAGCTCTCACCGAGTGTCCCAGGCGAAATCACAAAATAAAATTACAGGGGGTGTGTTTACACAAAATGCTTTACCAGCGGTGGTCTAAGTAGTAAATACATTTCCTAATAGGAAAATTAAGAGCATGGGGCGGATGCCTTGGCTCAAGGAAGCGACGAAAGACGTGATCAGGCTGCGATAAGTTTCGGGGAGGCGCCTTATAGCCTTTGATCCGGAAATTTCTGAATGAGGAAACTCAGTTGGAGTAATGTCCAATTATCTAGCTCTGCAGAGAGTAGAAGCACACCCGGGGAAGTGAAACATCTCAGTACCCGGAGGAAAAGAAACTAAATAGTATTTCGCAAGTAGCGGCGAGCGAAAACGAAGAAGCCCAAACCCATCAGCTTGCTGATGGGGGTTGTAGGGTAAAGACGTAGATTTCTAGACGAGTCAAAAATTGTATATATAGATTAATCCATTGGAAAGTGGAGTCATAGAGGGTGATAGCCCCGTAATCGAAATGTATACAACTCGTTTGTCTTTATTCCTGAGTACCTCAAGACACGAATAGCTTGGGGGAATCCACCGGAACTAACCGGTAAGGCTAAATATTCCTTGAGACCGATAGTGAACTAGTACCGCGAGGGAAAGGTGAAAAGAACCCCGAGAGGGGAGTGAAATAGACCTGAAACCCCATGTTTACAAAGAGTAGAAGAGGACCCGTTTACGGTGATCCTCGACTGCGTGCCTATTGAAGAATGAGCGAGCGAGTTAACATGTGCAGCTGGCTAAGCAGAACAAAGCTGTGGAGCCAAAGGGAAACCGAGTGTGAATAGCGCGAAATTATAGTTGCATGTGTTAGACCCGAAGCCAGATGAGCTACCCATGGGCAGGGTGAAGTATGTCGAAAGATGTATGGAGGCCCGAACCGGTAGGTTGTACGACTCCTTCGGATGACCTGTGGGTTGGAGTGAAAAGCTAATCGAATCTGGTAATAGCTGGTTCTCTCCGAAATAGTTTTT